>JAETTS010000817.1 GCA_021769025.1 Enterocloster bolteae | reverse complement strand
GTTTTCCATGCCAGAGGCTTGTGTTTTCCATGAAAGAAACGCCTTTTCCCTTTACCGTCTCTGCAAGTATCACTGTCGGCCTCTCTTTCTCCTTTTTCGCACTGGCAAAGGACTCGGAAAGCGCTTTCAGATCATGGCCGTCACAGTACAGCACCTTCATCCCAAAGGCTCTCCATTTTTCATCCAAAGGCTCCATCGGCATAATATCACTGCCTGCTCCATCCAGCTGGTAGCGGTTCCGATCCACGGTAATGATCAAATTATTCAGTTTAAATTTTGCCGCCGCCATAGCAGCTTCCCAAACAGCCCCTTCATTCAGCTCCCCATCTCCCATGACAGCATATACATGCCTGGAGATTCCTGTTTTCTTCATACCCAGGGCAATTCCCACCGCGGCTCCAAGCCCGATTCCCAGTGGGCCGGAGGGCATATCTACACCCGGTGTTTTCATACAAGGATGTCCCTGCAGCCGACTGTCTATCCTTCGAAAGGTTTTGAACTCCTCCATTGACAGATATCCCTTCTCAGCCAAAATCCGATACAACATGGGTGCCGCGTGTCCCTTGCTTAGCACAATCCTATCTTGATTTCTGTCTTTTGGATCTTCCGGTTTTACTTCCGCTGAAAGAAAATAGATCGCCGTCAAAATCTCACACGCAGACAGGGATCCACCCGAATGTCCTGATTTGTTGTCATGGATGGCTCGAAGCACATCCAAACGAAATTGACTGCACAGCTGCTCTAAATATAGTAAATCATTGCTCATGTTTATTCCTTTCCCGTCAAAAAACAGTTTGTAAAAGATGCATTCCCGTACTGCTTTAAAAACGAACAGAATTCCTCTCTTCTCCTTATAACGTCAAGAAGTTCTTTATCAATAGCTCCAATAATTTCTTTCGGCTCCCTGGCGATTCTCTGTTTCAGATCCTTTAATTTTTCTGCATATTCTCTCTGGGGTACTGCCCGTTCCGGGGGATAACCCTTTCCTCCCTCAGAAGAAAACAGTGTCTGGAATACGGACGCCAGCTTGACCTCAGCTCCCCAGCCAAAGTCCTTGGCAAAGGGTAGGGAAACTGCATTTCCATTGTTAATCTGCCGGAATAGAAATGCATCCAGCTCCTCACCCAGCAGACCGCAGGATACTCCAGGATAACTATTCAGAGACAGCATAGCTCCCATCCCTGTGCCGCATCCGGTGACAATAAATTCTGCGGCT
>JAETTS010000816.1 GCA_021769025.1 Enterocloster bolteae | reverse complement strand
TAGGGAGTTTGCCCCGGAGTTTACTCCCTATGGAAAATGCTTATATTATCAGGCTTATGATGTAAAGGAGCTTCTTACAGAAGGCAGGAATGTACTTGAGATGTATGTGGGGGATGGCTGGTATTCCAGCAGCCAGGCAGGGCCTGTGATGCAGGAACGGCATAAAGAACCCTCGGTCATCTTTCAAATGGAGCTAACTTATGAAGATGGGACATCTGAAAGGATCCTGTCGGATGGAAGTGAAACCTGCAGGACGGATTTCATTGTCTACTCAGATCTTTATCAGGGAGAAAAGCAGGATCTTACCCTTGTTTCCGGTGAAAAAAAGCCAGTTCTGATAAAAGATTACGGTTATGATTTTCTGCATGTACAGCCTATGGAGCCGATCCTTCCAATAAGGGAGATTCCTGCGGTGGAAGTATTTACCTCCCCTGCGGGAGAGACCATCGTGGATTTTGGGCAGGTTCTGGCCGGAAGGGCAAGGATCAGGATAGATGTTCCAAAAGGACAGACGGTTTCCCTGGATTATTTTGAGATCCTTGATGAAAAGGGTAATTATATCGATACGATGTTTGCTCCCCAGAAGGACATTGTGATTTCAGCAGGAGAACCCTTCGTGCATGAAGCCCTGTTTACCTTCCATGGATTCCGATATATCCGTGTTGCAGGCATCGAAGATGTACGTAAAGAGGATTTCACAGCCGTTCTTCTAAGTACGGCAAAGGAGAATGCCGGAACCTTTGCATGTTCAGATGCACGGCTGAATCGCCTGTATGAGAATGTCAGGTGGTCGCAATACAGCAACAAGATGTCTGTTCCCACCGATTGCCCGTCAAGGGAAAAAGGCGGATATACAGGGGACTTGTTGATATATGCAAAAACAGCTTTAAAAAACGAAAAGCTCACGCCCTTTCTGAAAAGCTGGCTGAACTCTGTCCGGCTGGATCAGGCAGAGGATGGCGTGGTTATGATCGTTTCTCCATATATGAAGCTTTATGAAAATCTGATGAAGGATGCATCTGCCAGATGTGGAGAGGATACGGTATCCGGTGTTGCCGGATGGAGCGATGCCATTGTCTGGATCCCCTATGAAATGTATCAGGTCACAGGAGACAATCTGGTTCTGAAAGAAAATTTTGATGCCATGGAGAAATGGTGTGGATACATTATCCATACTGCTGAAAAACAGAGTACCCTGGATATTCCGCAACAGTATGACCG
>JAETTS010000815.1 GCA_021769025.1 Enterocloster bolteae | reverse complement strand
CCCCGTCAGGTCAGTGAACTGCGTCTGGACCGGGATTCGGTGGACTGTTTTGTGTTCTGGACAAAGAATCCCGGGCCTATGATGGACCGGCTATCCGCGCTGGATGAGATGGGATACCCATATTATTTCCAGTTTACGCTTACTGCTTACGGTACAGATTTGGAACCCGGAGTTGCGGATAAGGATGAAATGATAAAGATTTTTCGCAGGCTTTCCCGGCGCATAGGACCGGAGCGGGTAGTGTGGCGCTATGACCCTGTTCTGCTTGGCGGGGACTATACAATCCAGTACCACAGGGAGTGGTTTGAGAAAATGTGCAGGGCTCTCTGCGGATATACAGAGTCCTGCGTAATCAGTTTTCTCGACATGTATTCCAGGATAAAGAAGAATATGGAATATCAGGGGATTTTACCTCTGAGCCAGGAGCACATCCGTATTCTGGCTTCTATTTTAGGACCAATTGCAGCCAGGTACGGTATAAGGATGAGCACTTGTTCGGAGGAAATGGACCTGGAAGAATATGGGATACGGAAGGGGAAGTGCATTGATGACCGCCTCATAGAATCCATTACGGGACATCATCTGGATGTGAAAAAGGATGATACGCAAAGGGCTTCATGTGGCTGTGTGAAGAGCGTGGATATAGGAACCTACCACACCTGCGCACATTTTTGCAGGTACTGCTATGCGAACCTGAGCCAGCGTCAGGTGGAGGAAAACAGGAGACAGCATAATCCTGATTCGCCTCTTCTGATTGGCAGCCTTCGCGGGGACGAGAAGATAACGCCCCGGGGGATGAAGTCTGTGATAAAAAAGACATAGATTGGAACGACATTAGATGAAGATGAAGATCAGACAGATAACAGCGGCCATGGCATGCGCTCTGGTGATTGCAGGTGAGGCCGCCACCGCTGCCTGCGCAGCAGAACGCTGGAACGGGAATATGGAAGGCCGGAATGCGGAAAGCCAAAATGGAAATACGGAAGGCCCAAATGTGGAGAGCTGGGACGAAAACGTCGAAATCACAGCCCACAGAGGCGATTCATCGGAGGCGCCGGAAAACACAATTCCGGCATTTGAGGCAGCCATTGAAAGCGGGGCCGACTGGATTGAACTGGATGTGGGCGTTACAAAGGATGGCGTTCTGGTAGTGCTCCATGATGAGGATTTAAAAAGGGTTGCAGGCGATTCCAGAAAAATAGGGGAACTGACTTTTGAGGA
>JAETTS010000814.1 GCA_021769025.1 Enterocloster bolteae | reverse complement strand
CAGCCGCAAGCTGTTAGAGCCCCTGGGAATTCCTCCCCAGAAGCTGTTAGTCCAGCAGAGAGGTTCCTATTGCTGGACCCAGGACTATTTATCCGTCCTGGACATCGACCAGTTCGAGTCCATCTGTACCAGGGTCCTGAACCATGACATGGATGAGGACGAGGCCCTTAACCTTTGCCTTGAGGGGCTGGAACTGTACAAAGGTGATTTCCTTCCCAAATCCGAATATGAATCCTGGGTTATCCCCATCAGTACATACTACCATTCCCTGTACCAGAAACTGGTTTATAAGACGGTAGAGCTGCTTACTAGAAAGGAGGATTTTTCCAGAATAACATCCATCTGCCAGACAGCAGTAGGGATAGAGCCTTTTGATGAAGAATTCCACTACCACCTGGTATACTCCCTCTACAGGGACGGCCACACCAGTCAGGCGATTGAAGAATACAACCATACCCTGGACCTGTTTTATAACGAATTCTCCATTTCTCCGTCGGACCATTTTAAGGATTTATACAAATCCATCCGCAGCAAGGAGCAGGGTATCAATACAAACCTGGATTCCATCCAGGAGACGCTTAAGGAGGAAGCCTCAGGAGGGGCTTTTTACTGTGAATATCCTGTATTCCACGACCTGTTCCAGTTGGAACGCAGGGCCATCGAGCGTACAGGGGACTCCATCTATCTGTGTCTGCTCACCATCGGTGACCTGGACGGACATGCCCCGAAGACAACGGTCCTCAACAAGGCCATGGAGCATCTGAACCATGCCATCCGTGACTCCCTGCGCTGCAGCGACGTGTACACCCGTTACAGCATCAGCCAGTACATCGTCCTTCTTCCCACCGTGACCATGGAAAAGGGTGAGATGGTCATGAAGCGGATACTGAACAACTTCCGCAGGCTCTACAGCCGCAAGGACCTGATTGTGGACTACAAGCTTCAGCCGGTGCTCCCCTGGGAACGCTCTCCTGCAGGCCTTGGTGAATAAAAAGAGTTTTGGAAAATAACAAATTTGTGGTATTCATGAATCAGAAAAGCTGCGGCATTATCCTTCATTGGATTTTCTCCCGCAGCTTCTTTATTTTGCTTTCCCAATCATTCAGCAGTGTCTGTAGCTGTGGCCCTGCTCCTTCCATAAAAAAGATGGTTCAGGTTCTTCATCACATGGCGGTAAGCCGGTATGAGAAACAGATCCGCGGCAATCCAGGCCACCGGGCTGGC
>JAETTS010000813.1 GCA_021769025.1 Enterocloster bolteae | reverse complement strand
GGGCTTACCAAGGCAGCGGGAATCTATGATCCAGATAAAGGGATCAAGTTTGCAACCCTCGCCACGGCCGTCATGAAGAATGAGATTCGGATGGGGTACCGGAAGGAACACAAGCATCTGGGACTTGTACATTTTGAGGAGCCGGCTGGTCTGGATGATGAAAGGATTTGTCTGAAGGACATGCTGCCGGATAAGCAACAATTTGTAAGAGAGCTGGAAGGACTGCTGAACTGCAGGGAGGCGGTTGAAAACATGGACAGGACACTCTTCGGAATGGAGCAGAAACTGTTCAGGGAGCTTATCCGGAATCCGGGAAGGACGCAGAGTGATTATGCAGAGAGGCTTGGATGCAGCCAGTCTTATGTATCAAGGTGTTTGGGAGAAATCAGGAGAAAGATCAGGAGGGAATTATGTTTATAAAGCAGATCGATATGAAGACAGCATTTGAGCTGGCTTCCAGGGGAATGGAAATCAAGACAATGGCGCCGATTGGCCCGGGAACTGGATGGGAGAACATGGAAACCGATACGTTACAAAACATGTTAAGCGATGTTCTTTTCTTTCGTCAGGAACCTGCGATGGAAGTACCTATGGTGAAAGAGGAGATTGAGGGCCCCGCTCCCAGCAAAGAGGAAGGGCAGCTGGGGGAAACTGCCCTCAACAGACCTCCAGCTTTGTGGGTACCGGTGCCAAATGGAGAAAGACAGTGTGGGAAAGCTTCTGGCGCTTCGGAAGGCCGGATGAGGCCTGAAGAAGATAAGACTGTTTCCGGCTCCGCACCTGGAGATTAAAGTTTATGTGTCAGATGAGATGAGGAGGGACTATACGGAGTGTGTCAGGATGGCAGAACTTGCGGACTGCGAAGAGAAAGACTGCGATGGATGCAGCTGGAATGCTGTGTGGATTGGCGGTCTGAATATGTGTGAGCTGAAAGAAATGGAGGCGATGTTAAAAGCGACAGGAATGGAGAAGTAAGATTCTGTGCTGTCCGGAGGAAGTAGAGGCATAAAGCCTCTATTCCCCGTCAGGGCCATTATGGCATTCGCGAGCCGATTTAGAAGCTGGTTCTGCCAGCGTCACGACATGGCTTCCGTCACGGTATGGCTCAACATCGATTTCCGGGATATCACCATCACCATATCGGTCGGTATTCGTTGAATTATGCTGCATGAGATCACCTCCATAGATAGTATGGGCAGTTAAGGAAAAATGTATGAGGAGGAA
>JAETTS010000812.1 GCA_021769025.1 Enterocloster bolteae | reverse complement strand
ATATCCCTGCTGATAGCAGCTATACTGGTATCTGTTTCCCTGATTCTCATCGTGTCAAAGCGTCTTCTGGTTCCCATCCAAAACCTGATCGAAGCTCTTCAAAGGGTTGCTGAAGGGGATTTCACCGTCCGGCTTCCTGAAAACCATGAGGATGCCTATGCGTATAATATGAACGCCAACTTCAACAAGATGGTAAAGGAACTTAATTCCATGGAAATGCTCCAGTCCGACTTCATACAAAATGTGTCGCATGAATTCAAGACGCCCCTTACCTCTATTGAGGGCTATGCCACCTTGTTAAACGGAGTCTCCCTCCCGGACGAGCTCCATGTCTACTCCGGGCATATCCTTGAAAGCGCCCGGCAGCTCTCTGTACTGACCGGTAATATCCTGAAAATATCCAAACTGGAGAATCAGGGTATCGTCTCCCAAAAGGAATCCTTTTTCCTGGACGAACAAATACGCCAGGCTCTTCTCAGCCTGGCGCCTATGTGGGAACCTAAAAACCTGGACATTGATATGGATCTGCCTGAAACGCTTTACTATGGCAATGAGAACCTGATGTTCCAGGTATGGACAAACCTTTTTTCAAATGCAGTCAAATTCACTCCACCCGGAGGTTCCATCAGCGTCCGCTGCTGTCAGACACCGGAAGTCATTCAGGTGTGTATCAAAGACACTGGCGTCGGCATGACACCGGAGGTACAGTCCCACATATTTGACAAATTCTATCAGGGTGAGCAGAACCGCAACATTGAGGGCAATGGCCTTGGGCTGGCCCTGGTCAAAAAAATTGTCACACTGTGCAATGGAACAGTTGCTGTGGAGAGCCGGCCAGATGAGGGATCCGTGTTCACAGTCCGGCTTCCAATGGACAAGTAATGAAAAACAGAGACTTCGCCGCATCAATTTCTGGATAATATCTCCCACATGGTGCGGTAAATCTCCATGCTGTCCGTTAAATTTCTGATTCTGTCAACATCATTTTGGTCTTTACCTAATTTTATAATTTCCTTGAACAGGTCCAGATAGTCCGTTTCACCTTTCTGCGAAAAGAAGAACAAGAGGTGAACCGTCTCGCCCTCATCAAACAGGATACCGTCCTTTGATACCAGGAGGCTGAGCCCGTCCTCGTATACCCCGCTCTCCTTCCTGGCGTGGGCCAGCGCGATTCCTTTATTTACAATGATGTAACTGCCGTACTCCTCCACATTTCCAATGGCT
>JAETTS010000811.1 GCA_021769025.1 Enterocloster bolteae | reverse complement strand
ACCAATCAAGGACACACAACCCCCGGAAGAAACAGACCCCCAGGAGGATGGGCAAACACTAGAAGAAATCAGTCATGATGAATTGTTAGTGGTGTTTGAGCAGCAGTACGAAATATCTAAGGAGATTAACAATTCAGATTCAGAGGAAACAATTCAAAATGAATTAGAAATGATTAGGATAACGGTAGAGTGTATGGAGAAGTCACTCCCATCTGACTATGAAGCACAGTACAGGAAATGGCGTCCATCAGCTGTTCAGCAAGCACCGCAAACCACTGAAACAAAACAACAGCCCCAAAATCAGCAAAGCCAGCAAAGCCAAGGCCAACAGGGTCAAAGCAGTAAGCCTCAGGGCAGTCAAACTCAGCAGCCACCACAGCAGCCGTCGCAGCAGCAACAAGGCGATTCCTCAGGCGACCAAGGCTCCTTAGAAGGCTGGGAATCCTTTGGAGAGGTAATAACCGACCCAAGCCAAATAGCATCAGGTACAGATGATCCCTACAGTGGCTATGGTGAAGTCTCCATTGGCTACGGCGGCTAAATCAAATACTACATCCAGTAAAGGCAGTTGGATAATACCAACTGCCTTTACTTATGCACTCCTGTCAACTCCTTCAACACCCCAACAAGCCTTGTGCATTTCGACGCACACCACCCGCTATCCAAACACGCCAACATCAGGGAGGGAGCCCCTAACCGGGCCCCTCTTTTTTTGTGCAAATTTCCGATATTGACACGCTGGTGTGAGTATACATTCCCGTTTTGCGGTAGACGTGTAGATATACGTGGGTAACAAAACGCTTAGACGTGCTGGATATGGCGGAGCAGGGAGAAAACGCTTAAGTTTTTTAAAACAGTATTGAAATAAGGAGGATAAAAATGATATAATTCCTTAAATGTTTTGCTGTAAGTTCCTGTTTTTAAAACCTTCAGGAAGGGGGGCGGACACATGATCCGTGTTTTGATCGCAGAGGATGACCTCCAGTGCTTCCGGCAGCTGGAACAGTTTCTTGCTGATTACAGCGGGGAGACTGGCCGGGTGTTTCAGGTTACCCATTATGACAACGGAGAGGATCTGGTGGAACACTATCAGCCGGAATTTGACCTGCTTCTGCTGGATGTGGACATGCCCTTTCTTGACGGCATGACGGCGGCGGGCCACATCCGCAGGGTGGACCCGGAGGTGGTGATTGTCTTTGTCACCAATCTGGCCCAATACGCCATCCA
>JAETTS010000810.1 GCA_021769025.1 Enterocloster bolteae | reverse complement strand
TGATGGAGTAGAGAAGCAAAAAGGCTGACAATGTCTGCTTCCGCTATGGGGTGCCGCGCCCCGTAGCGGAAGTGTCAATGTGTTTGTACAAACATCAGGAATCCTTCTTCTTGATGGGATGCCTTATGACTGTCTTCCATCTCTCCGGGGCGACTTTCCTTGCATCAGACAGATAGATCTCATGGTGCAGACGCTCTTCTCCCAGATCATTCTGATATCCCTGCTCCTTAAGGAACGCATTCATCCGCTCAACACTTTCCGGTTCGTCATCAAAGGATCCTATGTGCATGATCTGTACGCATAACCCTTCCTCCACCGTCAAAAACTCAGCCTTTGAACAGTCCATCTTTTTCTTCTTAGATGCCGTCTCTACTGCCCAGTCAAAATCGTTCTTCGTGACAAAATCCGGAAGGCGGATCACCGATATCCAGTGGAATTCCTCTTTCCTTCCATAATCTACTCCAACTGTTCCTTCCTGCCACCAAAACCCTTCCAGCGGCGGAACCACATACTCAAAAAAGCCTTGAATCTGGTAGTCGGTTTTGTAACTCATTTTTAAGGTATAGGCGACTCCATACAAAATGCCGATCGCCCTCTGATACTGGCCATCTGGAATATTGGGGTCGCCTTTTCCTCTTACCGCAATGTAATTGGCTTTCGGTACATTGACGATCTCCGGCTTATTCTTTGGCATATAAAATTCCTTATATTCTTTCTTAAAATCAAACGACATGCTGCTGCACCTCCTGTCAGCTGTTTTTTTAATTCGATTCTCCAGGAAAATTTGCATCCAAAACAGGCCTTAAGGCTTTACCAGCTCCTTCCATCTCCTGTCATTCTTCAGGAATCCAAACGCCTCCTCATCTTGAAAATTCTTCCTCAGCTTTTCTTTTAGCTCTGATAAAAATTCACCGCTGATTTCCCGAAACTCCATATGCTCATACAGCGGCGCGTTTCGATAAGCATCGATCTGATCCACATGCAGAAGCATTTCTTCCATTGCCGCAAGCACAGCATCCACATCCTGTTCCTGGGTGGCAATCTCAAGCCGGTTGGAAGCCTCATAATATGGTCCCATCTCGAAGCACGTTGCCAGTTCCTCCTGCTTGATGGCAAGCCTGCGGGCCCGTTCCATATCCTGCTCTTTAAGCGCCAGCATAAACATTCCATAAAGCTCCATACTGGCCCTCTGATAATCGGAAAACAAAAGTTCCTCATAGGCCTTGTA
>JAETTS010000809.1 GCA_021769025.1 Enterocloster bolteae | reverse complement strand
TTTATCTGTAAAGTCAACTGTCTTGTCAGTCAATCAGGAGCTTATCATATTTGCACTTAGAAGTCAACCCTTCCCTTTCACCGCAACAGGTCCGGATGGTATGTTTTAACTTATTGCTGCCTTTACAGCAGATATCCCTTCTCTTTTAGGGCGTTTTCTATCCTCTCTATGGAGACGTTATCTTTTGCTACTATGGTATGATAATGGATGTCCTCTGTCAGTTCTTTTAAGGGCTTTACTCTGTTATTCTGCATTTTCTGGTAGAATTCATCTGCATCCTGTCTGCTTGCTATTATCAGATCAACCGCTATCTGGCCGTAGAGTTCATGCTCTACTACCACATCGAGAATTTTTCCTCCCAAATCTACAATGGTATAAAATTCATCCAAAACCTGCTCCGTTGTATGGCGGACGCAAACGGTCTTCTTACTCTCTCCGGCCTCTCTTCCCGGTTCAAATAAGAGATAACCCTTATTGGTGGAAAGGATATTTTTGTTTATTGCCCGTAAAAGGGCTACGTCCTGAACAATAACCTGGCGGCTCACTTTAAGTCTCCTGGCCAGCTCTGTTCCTGATATGGGGTTTTGGCTGCTCTCCAGCATCCGGATTATTTCTGCTCTTCTCTGATCTCCGTCCAATATCTTTTCCATTTTTACACCTTTCTCTCTAGTCTCTGTTCTGCATCCACCATGCCCGCCGCTCCGGCGACATCATTACCGTGCCAGTCCCCTGATATACTACCTCATAGCCCTGTTCTTTAAAAGGCGCTGAAAGTTCACATTCCAGGAAAATGTCCGCCCAGTGAGCCATGTAAATTACATTGGGAAATTTCTCCGGGTGCAGAGCGTAATAATCATGAATATAGGTGCTGTTCTCATGTACCTGCCAGGTGGAATAATTGCCGCACTCCGCATCTGCGTAAAGGTAGATCCAGGGGGCTACTCCCACAACCATCAGCTTGTCTTCTTTTGTAAGCTCCAGGGTATCCAGCTCATCCAAGACTTCTTCGTACCACCTGGCAGTCTCCGGCGTAGTGTAAACATTTTTTAGGGGACCCCGTTCCATTTTCTCCGTAAGCAATGGCAGATGTTCATCTCCCCACGCATAATCCATCCGCAGATAAAAGGTTCCTGCGAACTGAATGCCGATTACTATTCCTGCAGCTAAAATCCCGGCCCCGGGCAAAAGCTTCCTGTGTATGACCGCATCAACCTTCTGCTCCTTAATC
>JAETTS010000808.1 GCA_021769025.1 Enterocloster bolteae | reverse complement strand
ACTGAGGCGATAGTAATGATGCCAGTTGAGTTAGGAAATTTGATCAACTATGTGCAGGAGTTAAAAGCTGAGACGCAGACATTAGAATTGAAAGCCGCCTCTCAGGGTTGCCCCACCCAGCTTTACGACACGCTGTCCAGCTTTTCCAATCAGGATGAGGGCGGTATCATCTTGTTTGGTGTCGATGAGAGGCAAGGCTTTCTTCCCGTAGGCGTTTATAACGCTCAGGACCTGGTGAAGCACGTAGTGGAACAATGCGAACAGATGACGCCGGTGGTCCGTCCTGTGTTTACAACCTTGCTTAGAGGTGGGAAGACTTTTGTATCGGCAGAGGTCCCAGGTATTGATGTTGCGGAGCGTCCTTGTTTTTATACTGGAAAAGGCCGTTTAAGAGGTTCTTACGTCCGGGTGGGCGACGCAGACCAGCCGATGACCGAGTATGAGATATACAGCTTTGAGGCATTCCGACGCAAATATCAGGATGATATCCGTCCAGTGGAACAGGCTGGATGGAATGTTCTGGATCGAGAATATATGGAACGATATCTAGACAAACTCAAGGCTGGACGACCGAATCTGGCAAAATTGAAAACAGAAGAGATCTGTGAGCTGACTGGACTGGCACGGGAAGGTGTCCCGACATTAGCAACTTTCCTGTTGTTCAGTCTTTTCCCCCAGGGACGGTTCCCACAGTTGTGCGTTACAGCGATCTCTGTACCCGGGACAGAAGTCGGGCAGCTTGGTCCAGAAAAAGAACGATTCCTGGATAATACCCGTATTGAGGGAACTTTGATGCAGATGTTAGATGATTCCCTTGGGTTTGTTCAGAAAAACATTCGACTCAAAACAATTGTTGACCCAGAAACCGGAAAGAGAGCTGACCGGCTGGACTACCCCTTAACCGCTGTTCGGGAAGCGGTCTTGAATGCTCTGGTTCACCGGGATTACAGTATCCACACAGAGGGGATGCCCATTCAACTGCTATTGTTTGAGGACCGTCTAGAAATCAAAAGCCCCGGCGGTCTGTATGGACGGCTTCGGGTCGATCAACTTGGAAAGATACAGCCAGACACCCGCAATCCGGTTCTGGCTGTGGCAATGGAGGTCCTGGGTATGACAGAAAACCGTTACTCAGGGATTCCCACCATACGACGGGAACTGGCGCAAGCAGGAATGCCCGAACCAGAGTTCTGGGATGAACGGGGAACGTTTGTGGTCTGTTTTCGGAA
>JAETTS010000807.1 GCA_021769025.1 Enterocloster bolteae | reverse complement strand
GTTCTGTCTCTCTTGGGTCTTCCGAACGTTCTACCCGGGGAACCATCCCGCTGATATCATACAAAAGATTTTGATAATGGCAATTCTGTTGTTCTCCATATTTCAGGATCGGACGGATCAGCGCCTCTTCCCCATTAAGCCCAAGAGTCCCTTCGGGAGGAGTGACCCAGTCCACATCCTTCTCTCCGTATCTTGCTCTGGTGGATATATCTTCGCTGTAAAAGTAATCCAGCCATTTAAAAGCTGCTTCCGGATTCTTGCAGGAAGAACTGACCACCGCCAGGCTCCTGCCTTTGAAGTCATTATAGGGGCCATAAGCTGCCAGCTGCACTCCTTCAGGCCCAGCTAACGGCGCGATGCAGTCATATTCCCTCGAACGTTCTTCTTCCATAATCGTAACTGTGGTCAGCGCTCCCACCGGGAAAGCACCCACAACCGCAGTGTCCGATTCGATCAGTTGTTTTAACTGGGAGTTGTCCTGGGTATAGCTCGTGGCGTCAATGAGTCCCTCATCCACAAGACCATTGACATATTTTAAGGCTTCACGGAATTCCGGCTGGGCAAAAGACGCGATCACTTTGCCTCCATCATCAATATTATATGGAGATGCCGGATTGTACTGGATGAAGGAATTGATCAAAAAGGTTTCAGGATCTGTATTCCATCCGTCCCCTCCGTTATAATCATTGATACAGCCAACCAGAGGAATTTCATCCGCCTGTTGATTTCCGTTGGGATCTTTTTCTTTAAAATCCCGCAGCATGTCCCGGAAATCATCCGTAGTAGCCGGTACTTCCCGTCCCACAGCTTTCAGCCAATTGGTGTTCACCCACATTTTATTGGAAACTTTACTGTGCAGGAAATCTGATAATGTCGGAAATCCATATATATTCCCATCAGGAGCGGTCAGAAGGTCTTCCGCATAACTTTGGCGGGAAAGGGATTCTTTAAAATTTACAAGCTGTGTATCCAGATAAGGATTCATCGGCAGGAATACGTTCTGGCTGCTGTACTGCGTAATCATATCATTTGTAATGCATCCAAAGAAAATATCCGGCAGATCTTTGCCGCTGGCCAGCAGCAGGCTGATTTTCTGTCCAATATCGTTGGACGGTATCACTTCCCAGTTGATTTTAATATTTGTCTTTTCTTCCATATACTTGGTAAGTTTATTATCCACATAATCCGTCACCGCCGGATTCTGGGCAACCATAACCGTCAGCTCAATCG
>JAETTS010000806.1 GCA_021769025.1 Enterocloster bolteae | reverse complement strand
TACTTTCGCTTCTGCCTTTGACGGAGAGAGAACTTAAGATTGACCTGCAAGGCTTCACACCAGTAGAACTGACCATGGTATCGGTCAATAACGTTTTCACCGGAGCCAATGCCCTGGAGAATACGGACAAGCTGATGTGGTCCTATGGGGAGAACGGCAGCTACTACAGAGTCAGCCAGGAAGGCGGTTATCTAAATTTTAGCCAGAGATCTTATGACAGAACGGATGTAAAATGGCAGATGATCGTAGGAGAGGAGAATCAGCTGGCAGAAGACAATATCCGGTATATCCTGACCGCAAAAGTGACACAATCCAAAGATTGGCTTAACGTATCCATGTTTAAACAGGATGCCCAAGGGAACCGGACGCAGATTGTGCCGAATGCCCAGTATGTGGACCACGGTTCTATAGGGCAGTTAAAAATCACGACAGCCGACACAGAGATTGAGGACAGCGATGATGTCTATATCGGGCTGGAAATCAACCAGCAGGTTTTTCCCAGTACCAATTATGATGAGTTAAAGATATTTGCTGGGTATAACACGTCTGGGACGCTTGAGGAGGCTGTACAGGGAGAGGATATTACCAGTCAGCTATTGGGAAAAATAGATACTGCAGGAGGATATTTGGTTAAAAAGATTCGGGGCAGGAACAGATATATTACCATGGTCTCCTATTCATCTGGAAAGGTAACTGGCTGGCTGCAGATACGCATAGATCTTCAGCAGGAGAGGCTAAGTGCTGTGGTTCAAGATCTGTATGATGGGACAGGAGACCAAAGGACTTCCGTCGTACTGAGAACAAGTGGCAATGGGAACAACGTCATATTGAAATCCGGATATGCTGCTGAGAAGGAATATTATACGGTTTTACGCCTTGAGAAGGAGGGGGCAGTATATTCCCCGGCATCAGCTTTAGCCTATGAGGGAAACTATAAATCCCTAAAAGAGGCTGCAGAGGCGGGGGCAAAAGATATAAGCGATTCTTTGTTTGCAGAGGAAAAGGGATATAAGACGGACTATAGCCAGGGTGGTGTGTGGTTTAGTATTTTTACAGGGATTTCCGGAAATGCAGAAGACGGAACGCTGGAGAGTGAAGAAGCGTCGTGGTGCCTGGTGGTAACGATACCTGAAGACGGCAGTGTTGACACAGATCTGCTCTTTAGCGGGCTGAAGGATGAATATGGAAAGGATGTTGCACATTATCTGGCAGGAAGCGAGAATGACTCCTATG
>JAETTS010000805.1 GCA_021769025.1 Enterocloster bolteae | reverse complement strand
CCAGAGACAACAGCAGAGGCAGCAGAGGCGGCAGCGGAGGCTGACGAGGAGAATTACGATACCGGCGATGCTTCAAAGGATAATGCCAGAAATCAGGATGGAATCGGTGAAAATGAGCTTCTGGTAGTCAGCTTTGGTACCAGCTACAATGACAGCAGACGTCTGACCATTGGTGCCATTGAGGATGCTGTTGAGAAGGCATTTCCTGATTTCGCAGTCAGGAGAGGATTCACCAGCCAGATTATTATTGATCACGTAAAATCCAGGGATAATGTTGCCATTGACAATGTAGGAGAGGCCCTTGACCGCGCGGAGAAGAACGGTGTCAGGAATCTTGTAATTCAGCCCACCCATCTGATGAACGGACTTGAGTATACGGATTTGGTCAATGAGGCGGCGGAGTATTCTGACGCATTTGACAAAGTGGCAATCGGAAAGCCGCTTCTCACCACAGAGGATGATTTCAGGGCAGTCATGAAGGCTGTCACAGAGGCAACTGCACAGTATGATGACGGTGAGACAGCCATCTGTTTTATGGGACACGGCACAGAGGCAGAGTCCAACCAGGTATATGCAAAAATGCAGGATATGCTTACAGAGGCAGGTTATAAGAATTACTATGTGGGTACCGTTGAAGCAGCGCCAAGCCTGGATGATGTCCTGGCAGCGGTGGAGGAAGGAAGCTACAAGAAGGTGGTTTTGGAGCCGCTGATGATCGTGGCAGGCGACCATGCCAACAATGACATGGCAGGAGACGAAGAAGATTCCTGGAAGACTGCGTTTGAGGATGCGGGCTATGAAGTGACATGCCTTGTCAACGGACTCGGCCAGCTGGAAGCAATCCAGCAGCTCTTTGTAGAACATGCTCAGGCAGCGGTTGACAGTCTGACAAAATAAATCATAAGAATAAACGGGCGGTCGGGGCAATTTGCTGATCGCCCTTTTAGAGGTGGGAATATTGGAAGTAAAATACATGAAAATGAAGCTCTGTGCCCTCCTGGCCGCCATAGGGCTGTGCGCAGGGAACCTTTCGGGCTGCGGAGGAAAGGCGCCGGCTGTTGCTGATACCAGTGCCGCCGCAAAATCTTCTGTGGGGGATCTGGCCGATGTGGAACTGGCCGAAGGGGCATATGATGATGCCCCGGCAAAAAACATCCAAAACCAGGAGTCAGGCAGCCTCGGGGATGCGGTGAAAGACGGAATGGAGCCGGTTTCGGCGGATTCACTGAAGGAT
>JAETTS010000804.1 GCA_021769025.1 Enterocloster bolteae | reverse complement strand
GGTGGTGAAGCAGGAGGCAGCCATGAAGGTTTTAGTTGTGGGGCCCAGTGACACAGGCTCCCGGGGAGGGATGGCCCAGGTCATTGGGGGGATCCGGGAAGATGAGTTTTTGAACAGGGAATTCCATATTGACATTCATCCTTCTTACATAGACGGCAGCCTGGCAGTGCGGCTTGGGTATTCTGCCTGGAGATACGCAAAGTTTCTGGCCTGTTACAGAAGATATGACCTGTTCCATATCCATATGGCAGAGAGAGGCAGCACGTTCCGCAAATATCTGTATCTTTTGGCTGCCAAAAAAGCAGGAAAGCGGGTTATTGTGCATATTCACGGGGCGGAGTACTTAACATTTTATGACAGCCTGGGAAAAGCAGGAAAAAGGATAGTGGACAGGCTGTTTCATCAAGCTGACCTGGTGCTGGCTTTGTCGGAGCATTGGAAGAGGGAACTTGAATCCCGGTTCCACATCGATACCATAAGAATATTACATAACGGGGTGGATCTGGCATCTCTTCAGACCGCGGTGACAGACGTGGGAGAGCATCCGGATTCGTTTCTGATGCTGGGAAGAATGGGGGGCCGAAAAGGAACCTATGACCTGATTGATGCGGTGGAGGTGGCGGCCAGGGAAAACCCCAGGCTGAAGGTATGTATAGCAGGAGACGGAGAGACAGAAACCGTGCGGGCTCTGGTGGCTAAAAAAGGGCTGGGACAGAACATCACGGTTCTCGGATGGATAGACAAAGAAGAGAAACTGGAGCGATTAAGGAATGCCTCAACCGTGGTTCTTCCGTCTTACTATGAAGGGCTTCCCCTGTCGATTCTGGAGGGGATGGCAGCAGGAAAAGCCATCTTAAGCACCACAGTGGGAGCAATCCCGGAGGTTGTGGATGAGGAAAACGGAATTCTCATAAGTCCAGGAGATGTAAAGGCGCGGGCAAAAGGGCTTTTGTACTGCAGCAGTGATAAAGAGAGGCTGAAAGCCATGTCTGAGAACAACCGGCAGAAGGCAAAAAACGATTTCAGTACCAGCAGAATGTACAGACAATTGGCAGACTACTACAGGCAGGTGATGGAATGAACGCAGAAATGATCAGTGTGATTGTGCCGGTATACAATGTAAAGCCCTGGATCGGAAGATGTTTGGATTCCATAATGGCACAGACGTATCCTTGCCTTGAGATCATCGTTGTGGATGACGGCTCCACAGACGGAAGCGGGCGCATCTGTGAGGA
>JAETTS010000803.1 GCA_021769025.1 Enterocloster bolteae | reverse complement strand
CAGGACATCAACATACTGTCCCTCAGCATGGCGGATACCACGGAGTACGGTATGCTGAGAATGATTGTGTCTGATCCGGATAAGGCAAAGGCAGCGCTGAGGGAAAAAGGATTTTCGGCCATGCTGACCGATGTGCTGGCAGTAAAACTGGAGGACCAGGTGGGGGAACTGCACAAGATGACACATATCCTCTGCAGCCAGGGGCTGAACATTGAGTACATGTACGCACTGGCTTCCGCCAACCGCAGGGCAATGATTGTGAAGGCGTCTGACGGAGAGACGGCAGCCAGGGCAGTGACAGACGGCGGATTGGTGCTGTACAGTAATGAGGAAATGTGCTGGTAGTCTGGTATGACCGGAATATAATGGATAGTGTGTGAAAGGTAAGATAAAGGTAAGATAAAGGTAAGATAAAGGTGCCGAGAAACCATCATTTGAGATGATTTCTCGGCACCTTTGCATGATTGCTGCCTGATACCCCGGAAATACGGCTTGGCATATTTGGAGAGAAGGCGCAGGATGCGGGTGATTGATTCCTCTATCCTTTGGAGAAACCGCTGGCCGTTACGTGGGCCACCTCATTGCCCAGGTCATCCTTCACCTCCACCAGATAGTAGCAGGTGCTCCGTCCTTCCTTTACCTTTCTGGCTTCCGCTATGAGGCGTGTGCCTCTGGCAACACCCAGGTAGGTGATCTGGGATGTGGTTGAGACATGGAGGGGCTTGTTCCAGTTGGAAGCAACCGCAAAGGCAAAGTCAGCCAAGGTAAAGATGGCCCCTCCCATGACTGTGCCGGCTGCATTAAGATGGTGCGGTTGTATTTCCAACCAACATTTTGCATATCCCTCATCCACCTGCTCAATGACAGCCCCGTTATCCGTAGCGAAACGGTCGTTGGCAAAGACCTTCTGTATCTGTTCCAGTTTTTGTGCATCCATATGGAAAACCTCCTGTGGTTCTATGTATGAAATGATAGTGAATATAAGCCAACTATATACCAGAAAAAGGAAGATTGTCAATGGTTGTCTGTGATGTAGAGGTGATTAGGAAAGAAAGAGTGTGTAAAACAGAGCAGATGCAAAACAGAGAAGATGCAAAACAGGGCCTCGTAGGAGGCCCTGTCAGACTGTAGACAAACTGGTTTTGGGCTTTGTATCCCAAAGCCAGTTTTCTTTTATTAACCAAATTGCGTTCAAAATAAAGTTTGTGAAATGGGCTTCTCCCCATTTCGCTTTCA
>JAETTS010000802.1 GCA_021769025.1 Enterocloster bolteae | reverse complement strand
CTGACTCTCACCGGCACTTATTAATGGGTGTGGTGAAGTTGCCGAGCATACCCGAAAGAAGGAAGACACAGGAGGTTTAATATGTCTAAAGCAGATGTGATTGAGGTGGAAGGCACTGTACTGGAGAAACTGCCTAATGCAATGTTTAAAGTAGAGCTTGAAAACAAGCATGTTGTGTTAGCTCATATCAGTGGAAAACTGCGTATGAATTTTATCCGTATTCTTCCAGGAGATAAAGTTACCATTGAGCTTTCTCCCTATGATTTGTCCAAAGGCAGAATTATCTGGCGAGATAAATAAGATTCAAAAAAGGTCCGGGTTTTCCGGACCTTTTTTGTTCTCTATTTTGTATTTCCCAAAGATTGAAACATCTTCCTGAGAGCCAGAACCGCTGCAACTGCCAGAATGACTTCTGCCAAAGGCTGCGCATAAGCAAGGCCGTAAAGAGGGAAGAAGTGATTCAGAATGATCAGAGCCGGAATCTCCAGGATGATCTTGCGCAAGATGGCAAATAACAGAGATTTTTTCCCCATGCCGCACGCCTGGAATACACCGACTGCCAGGAAATCCATACAAAGGAAGGGCAGTGTCAGGCAAAGTCCCCGGAGAAAATGGCTGCCATAGGAAATGATCGCATCATGATCCATAAACAGGGAGATCAGCCCTCCTGCCCAAAGATAGTAGATGCCTGTGATCACAACCAGCACGGAAAGGGAAAGTTTGGCGGTGAAGAGAATGGTGTTCTTCATACGTTTGCGGTTGCCGCTGGCATAATTGTAACTGACAAGGGGCATAATTCCCTGTGATATGCCCATGGTAACCTGCAGAGGAACCATATTGATCTTCTGGGCAATTCCCATTGCAGCAACAGCATCCGACCCGAAAGCGGAAGTAAAATTGTTGAGGACGGTCATGCCTGTAACATTCAGAAGATTCTGGATGGATGCAGGGATTCCAACGGCACATACGCCATATACAATGGATTTGCCGAATCCAAACATTCTGGGATTGATGCATACGTAGGTTTTTCCTCTTTTGACAAAAAGCAGTACGAAAAAGTAAATGCATGCTGCACAATTGGAAAGGAAGGTAGCAAGTCCGGCACCTGCTGCTCCCATATGCAGGCCCCAGGGCATAATAAAAATCGGGTCCAGAACAATGTTCAGAAGACAGCCGCTCATGGTACCGATGCTTGCATGAAGGGAAGAGCCCTCCGCACGTACCAGATAGGCCATA
>JAETTS010000801.1 GCA_021769025.1 Enterocloster bolteae | reverse complement strand
CGGTTTTCTTAAAATAGCGCGGCGTGCAGTGACCCAGTTGACCTTTGCTTCCCTAACAGGGTCGCCTCCCTCGTGGAATGTATCTGGGAAGAAATAAGGCAGAAAACGCCCTTCTGTATATTTTACGCCCGGAATATCACTGATGAGACGCAGGGTAGAACCGTTTCCAACGCTTCCCACTACCGCATCCAGTCCCACGCTTTTAAATTCTTCCATAAAGGGTTCCATCCCGATCCAGTGGTCCCCCAAAAACATCATGGCTTCTTTCCCGTATTCGTGGGTAATATCCACCATCTGTTTAGCAAGCTTGGTGACCTCACGGCGCTGGAAATCCTGAAAATCGCGGAACTCTTTAGAAGGGATCCGATAGGTGTTGTTCATATATCCCTGATCGATGATATATTCTGGCCGGAATGGATAACCAACTTCTTTTTCAAACTGCTCCAGAATATACGGGCTGACCGAGGCGGAATATCCGTACCAGTCGACATATTTTTCCCTTGCAAGCTCGTCGAAGATCAGGGTGAACTGATGAAAAAAGGTGGTGTATCGGATCACATCGACATGTGGGTTATCCTGGATATACTTCCGTAACCGTTCCATGGAAAAGGCCTTTGTTTTTGGCTGCCTGACGTCAAAAGTGATCTGGTGCTCTACATTTTCCCAGTTGTTTGTCACCGCATTATACATGTGTACCGGGTCCCACATAATATAAGCCAAAAAGCTGACAGTATAATCGTGGAACATAAGCGTGCGGCGGATCGTCACATCGCCGGTTTCTTCACTGTAGTCCCATTGGCTTGTAGGCACTACCTCGCCGGTGGTGCGATCGATCACTTCCCACCAGCGTGTAATATCATCATGGCTGTTTACTTTCAGCATATCCGGGTACAGGTGGTCCATCAGGTGGATCTTCACCTCGCCGGATACCGCGGTGTGGAACGGGGTCATAATGTACATTTGCTGGATCTCGTCAGGATTTGCTTTTGCCCATGCATTGTCTTTTCTGGTGGTATAATAAGTGGAATACACCTTTGCATCCACATGCTTTAATTCCTCCGGATAATCAGTCCCATCGCAGTCACGGATCGCGTCAGCGCCCCAACGGTCCACCAGTTCAATGGTTTCCTTTACTACATCCACATCAGTGGGAATAGTTACTCTTCCTTTGGTATGGGTCGCATCCATGTTCTTTCTCCTTTCTGGCCGGGAATTTGTTTCCCGGCATCCCTATTTG
>JAETTS010000800.1 GCA_021769025.1 Enterocloster bolteae | reverse complement strand
AGGAGCAGTTTTCGGTGGGGTGGAGAGAGCCCTAAAAGCAGGAGGAAGTGTAAATGAAAGGCATTATCTTAGCCGGTGGGAGCGGAACGAGGCTATACCCATTGACCATGGTGACCAGCAAGCAACTGCTGCCCATCTACGACAAGCCCATGATCTACTACCCACTGTCCACCCTGATGTTAGCAGGCATCCGGGATATCCTCATCATCTCCACCCCCCAGGACTTGCCCAATTTTGAGCGGCTGCTGGGGGACGGGAGCCAGTTTGGCATCCGGCTCAGCTACAAGGTACAACCTTCCCCAGACGGTTTGGCTCAAGCATTCATCCTGGGGGAGGAGTTCATTGGGGATGACCGCTGCGCTATGATCTTAGGAGACAACATCTTTTATGGAGCAGGGCTTACAAAGCACCTGCGCAGGGCAGTAGAACAGGAAGATGGAGCGACCGTTTTTGGCTACTTTGTCAATGACCCCGAACGTTTTGGGATCGTAGAACTGAATCGTGATGGAAAGGCCCTCTCCATCGAGGAAAAACCGACCTGCCCAAAATCCAATTATGCTGTAACGGGACTGTACTTCTATGACCAAAAGGTCTGTGCTCGAGCGAAAGGATTAAAGCCTTCTTCCAGAGGTGAGTTGGAGATCACTGACTTGAATCGTATTTACCTGGAAGAAGGGAGTTTAAGTGTTGTCACGTTAGGTCGAGGATATGCGTGGCTTGACACCTGAACGATAGTTTCCATGAACGAGGCTACCGACTTTGTACGAGTGATAGAAAATCGAACCGGGGTGAAAGTGGCGGTGTTGGAAGAAATCGCCTACCGAAATGTATGGATCTATAAGTGCACTCTGATAAAAGCTGCACAGAACTACGGAAAATCTCCATATGGTGTTTATTTGCACAATTTAGTGAAAGGGAGACTTTGAATGTGAATATGCTGATCACCGGCGGAGCCGGATTCATTGGAAGCAACTTTATTTTCTATATGCGGAAAAAACACCCGGACTACCACCTGATCTGTATGGACAAGCTGACCTACGCCGGAAATCTGAAAACTCTTTCACCGGTGATGGAGGACACGAGGTTCCGGTTTATTCGGGCGGATATCGCCGACCGGGAGGCGGTCTACGGCATCTTTGAGAATGAGAAACCAGATGTGGTGGTGAATTTTGCGGCGGAGAGCCATGTGGACCGGTCGATTGAGGATCCGAGTATCTTCCTACAGACAAATGTTATGGGGA
>JAETTS010000799.1 GCA_021769025.1 Enterocloster bolteae | reverse complement strand
TTTCAGCAATTCAGAGCCCTGTCTGAACTGTGACGAGTCGTAAGCGTGCTGTAAGAGTTTGTGTAACAGTTCAGACACCCCCTACCGCGAAGTCAAAATTGCACTCCTGTGCAATTTTGCGAGACTTTCGGGCGCCAAAACGCATTTCCTTTGCGTTTTGTGTGCATCAGCGTAACAGTTCAGTGCCCTGTCTGAACTGTTACTCTGTAATATGGGAGATAATGTAAGCGCTTTCATTATAATTGACGACAGGAACAAATTGGATTATAATAGGTCTGTTTATAAGAGATAGAAGGAAGGCTGATAAGAATGACGCTTTATGAGGCACAAAAGGGCTGCAGCTATTGTATCGAGGGATTGTATGTAGAGCCGGCTGTCACCAGACGGCTGCAGGCGCTGGGCCTGAATGACGGAACCATCGTCAATATACTGAACAGGAAGAAGCATGGCGCGCTGATTATTCAGGTGCGGGGCACCAGGCTTGCTCTGGGAAAGCATATCTCATCCAGCATCGAAATCAGTGATATAGATGGGCAGAATGAAGCAGAGGGAGGCCGGAACCTGTGAATCGCAATACAAATGATAAAAATAAAAAACATATAAATGTTGCCTGTATCGGCAATCCGAACTGCGGAAAAACCACGTTGTTCAATGCGCTGACCGGGTCCCGGCTCAAGGTGGCAAACTGGCCGGGGGTCACCGTGGAACGTGTGGAGGGAACCACCAGCTATGAGGACACGGAAATCACGCTGATCGATACGCCGGGTATCTACTCGCTGACCTGCTATACCATTGAGGAAAAGGTCACAAGACAGTGTGCCATGGATGACGATATCGACGCCATCATCAATGTGGTGGACGCCTCCTCTCTGGAGAGGAACCTTTACCTGACATTACAGCTTCTGGAGCTGGGGAAACCCATTGTGCTGGCCCTGAACATGATGGATGTGGTGGAAGAGCGGGGGATGGAGATTGACATGCATCGCCTGCCGGAAATGCTGGGCGATATTCCCGTGGTTCCGGTGTCCGCAGCCAGACGCACAGGTCTTGACATCCTGCTTCATGCGGAGATTCATCACTGTGAGGAGGGCATGGAGGATTATATCCTGGACTATCCGCCGGAGATAGAGGAGAAGATCACCACGCTGGAAGCCATGATGCAGGAGAATTATCCCAGTCATTCTTCCGCCCGCTGGCACGCCATCAAGCTTCTGGAAGACGACGAAGAGGTGAAAAAGGAACATCC
>JAETTS010000798.1 GCA_021769025.1 Enterocloster bolteae | reverse complement strand
CAAAATCTTTTCAGCGCAAGTTCCATATCCGGACATAGTCTGAATCTTCCAGCCAGGGCCTGTTTGAAAATACATCCCCCTTAATCCCGGATCAGACCAGTCTGTTCCCCTGTATGAATCAGCGTCAGCTTATGCATGGCCCTTGTACATGCGATATAGAGCAGACAGCGGTCAAAATCCGTACAGTATGTCCTGTTATCGGTATCCCAAACCACAACCTCGTCAAACTCCAGTCCCTTAGCCATCTGAATGGAGGTGACGGAAACCCCGTTCCGAAAGCGGGAGCTTTCAGGGGTAATCAGGTTTACGCTCTGTTCCGTCTTAAGGATTCCATACAGCTCTTTTGCCATATGATTTGTCTTTGTAATGATTCCAAGGGCCGCATTCCCGCCGGACAGGAACCGGTCAATGGCCTGCTTTACATTCTGGTACTGCTCCTCCTTGTTTTTGCAGGAAATGAGTGCAACCTCTTCTCCATGCCGCTTTACCGGTTCCAAAGAGACCACATTCTGGACACGCTTTGCAAAGGTGATGATCTCATAGGTGGACCGGTAGCTTTTATTCAGTTCTGCAAACTCTGATTTCGGATAGGCCTTCCTTAAATCATCCAGGGTGTAACGATGGTTTGGGTTTAAGAACTGACCGAAATCACCCAGGATTGTTTTCGGGCATGGGAACATCCGGTTCAGCACCGCGTACTGCACCGGCGTATAATCCTGCATCTCATCAACTACCAGATGCTTTGTAATACCGCTCTTTTTGAGCCCTTCAAAAGCCCCATGGAGGTACAGGAAGGGGTATACGTCCGCCCACTCCAGGGTTTTCCTTGCAGGCATGGCAAACAGCTCCGGCCTGCCCAGCCATTTGTAGAATTCCTTATAGAGGGCAAGGGTGTTCTTAATCTTTAACATGGAATTCAGGCTTTTTAAAATCACCCTTGGCCGCGGCAGGTCATGCTCCATGATGTTATCCGTCCCAAACCGGTCGTGGATGTCCTCAGCAACCATGACAAGACGCTGCTTTACCGGGTATTGGCCGTAGGCAGCGAACCTGGCCCGCACCCATTCCCGGTCCACATGAAAAGGGCCAAAGCTGTAGCCGGCCGGCTCAAAAATCAGTTCCGGAAGCTGTCTTATGTACCCGTCCATCATGGATACAAAGTCAGGGGTGGATTTGAAACGTGTCCTCTGGACCCATGCCTCGTCTTTGTCCTCCAGCGGGTCCTTATCCGCCTCAAAGCCCACTAT
>JAETTS010000797.1 GCA_021769025.1 Enterocloster bolteae | reverse complement strand
GGCTGGTTTTATGACGGTATTATTGCTGCGAAAAGACACCATGACCAAGGCAACTTATGAGGGACAACATTTTTTGGGGGGGTTCTTTTTTTCGGAGCTGGGGAAGGAACCCAGGGCCTTGCACTTCCTAGGCAAGTGCTCTACCACTGAGCTAAATCCCCAACCCCAAGGGACAACATTTAATTAGGGCTGGCTTTCAGGTTCAGAAGTTCAGTCTATTTTCATCAAGGCAGGAATCATGGAAGCGTCTAGGCAGACATGGTTTTGGAGAAGAAGCATATCACCCCCACAGTGATATGCTTCCTCCAACAAGGCCACACCTACTCCCACAAGGCCACACCTCCTACTTGTGCCACACTTCCCATGGGACAATCACATTCTAACCACCGCCCTGATTTTATGCCAACTAGACACAAGCTAGAGTCCTCAGAGAAGAGGGCGCCTCAGTTGAGAACATGCGTCCATAAGATCCAGCTGTAGGGCATTTTCTTAGTGATTGGTGGGGGAGGGCCCAGCCCACTGTGAGCGGCACCATTCCTAGGCTGGTGGTCCTGGGTTCTATAAGAAAGCAAGCTAAGCAAGACATGAGGAGCAAGACAGTAAGCAGTGCCACTCCATAGCCAATGCCTCAGTTCCGGCCTCCAGGATCCTGTCCTGTTTGAGTTCCTGTCCCAACTTCCTTTGCTGATGAGCAGCAACGTAGAAGTGTAAGCTGAATAAACCTTTTCTCCCTAACTTGCTCTTTGGTCACCGTGTTTCCTTACAACAATAGGAACCCTAAGTAAGACAATTTCTTATAGAAACGGTAAGTCTAGTAGAGCCACAGACGCTTACCTCATAACCACAAATAGAGACGTATAGACACTTTGTTTTAATTTAAAGGTAAGACTTGCTCATGTACTGACCTGTGACGTTCTAGTTTGCTTCCTTCTCTCCGTGATGAATGCCATGATCAAAACTAACTTGGGGAGGAAAGGGTTATTACCTTACAGGTTACAGACCATCACTGAGGGAAACCAGAACAGGAGCTTGAAGTGGTAACAAGGAGCTCTGCTTGTTGGTCTGCTCCCTGTTTCAGTCATTGTTCTGTTGCTGTGAAGAGACACCATGGTCAAGGCAACTACTATAATGAAAGCATGTAATTGGAGGCTCCCTTACAGTTTCAGACGTCTGGTCCATCATCATGGCAGGGAGCATAACACGGGAGCAATAGAGAGCTACTGCTCTGTAAGGAGAGAGAGAGAGAGA
>JAETTS010000796.1 GCA_021769025.1 Enterocloster bolteae | reverse complement strand
GTGACCTATAATGGAATCCGCATGGCTATGACAGCAACCGAGGCAGCATATTATTCAAGAATGGGAGCCAACATCCGGGATAGGCTGCCTAATGTTTTATTTAAGAACGTACCGCTTTCTATGTTCTTGGAGACTCCTGACTTAGGTTATCCGGCATGGTCGGGACCAAGAGACCAATTAGTTACCGAGGACCAGATCATAGCCTCTTTGGGATTAGGCATCATCCATTTTAAGGAACATGAGCCGGAACAAGGCGAAGTAGTCACCTATGATTATGTTTATCGTGTCAATACACAAGTCATTACGTCTGTTACTGTGAGAGGTGGCCAGTCCGATCCAGATTACCCTGCAAGTGTACGATTTAATATAAAAGGTAAGAACTATACTGTAAATCAAGTGTACTATCCAGAAGGAAGTGAGCAGCTGGCATGGATTCGGTGGACCACACCGGAAACACCTCAGGATATCACAATCCAGGTTAGTGGAGGTGGAGGAGGGTATCCAAGCAAGGGAACTATCCATGTTAAGGTAGTAGACCTGGACAAGAATCCTCCCCCGAATCCGGTTGCAGATGATAGGAATGATTCATATGTGAAGCCAGCCTCCCTCCCATCCAACAGTCATATGAAGGAAGCCAGATGGAGTATATGGAGGCCTTGGTGGCATGAATATTGGGTGTACCATGATGGAGGGGAAGATGAGGATGGATATTGGGAAGACGAGGGCTGGTGGGAATTTGACCAGGATTGGTATCAGGCCAGTCTGTCAGGAGGGATGGATATATTCCCGGATGAGAAAAATCCCACATCAACTGGCGATATAATTAAAAGTGGGTATGGAATCAACCAGGAAGTTATGGCTGATGTAAGTACCACCCAATCCAGTGCTGTTACAGGGGCACAGAATGCTGTGACCTATTTCCCGGAATTTCATTACCAGACATATTGGAGATTATTGGAGAGGCTCAGCGGTGATTACCATGCCCGGTTTGAATTTAAGGAAAATGAGTATTCAACATTTAGCAGACGTACCCACTTTACACCGATATGGATGCCAGATGGAACATATACGGCGTATACCTGGCTTTTGGACTGCTGGACGCCCAAAGGCATGTTATCCCTTGACCTTTCAGACGATGTGGATATACAGGGGGATTTATGGTTGGATTGGCATATCGGACCAGTTAGTCCCTAGATGCAGGGCAACCAGTACCTGAACAGGTATATTAATTTCACCTGTTTTGTAACGGG
>JAETTS010000795.1 GCA_021769025.1 Enterocloster bolteae | reverse complement strand
CAAAACTCTGGTATTGGGCAATCAGCGCGCCGGTGCAGGCAATGATGGCATTGCTGATGGCTAACGCCAGAATTTTTGTATTGTCTACATGGATGGAAGAGGCGCGTACCATATCTTCGTTGTCTCCTGTGGCACGAATACACAGTCCAATATGGGTTTTAAAAAATAAAATAAGTAACAGCGCACAAAGAGCGGTAAAACACAGCGCCACCAGCAGCTTTACCATGTCTTTGTCTAAAAAGGGCAGCAGTGTGCCCACCATCTTGAAGATACTTGTGCTGTTGATCAGGGAAAGGTTGGAGCTGTTGCCCATAGCCAACAGATTTACCGAATACAGGCCGCTCATGGTTAGGATACCGGACAGAATGGGATGGATTCCTAATTTGGTATGCAAAAGCCCTGTCACACAGCCGGCAGCTGCACCGGCTAAGAGTGCAGCGCCAAGACCCAGCAGCGGATGACCGGCGATGGTCAACGCTGCCGACAAAGCCAGCCCCAATGTGAAACTGCCTTCCGCAGTTAAATCGGGCACATTCATAATACGGAAGGTGATGTAGACTCCTAAGGCCAACATCCCGTAAAGAATGCCCAATTGCAAAGAACCAAGCAAGATTACCATAATATAAAACTCCTTTGCCTATAGATACCGGGGAATGGCGTCCCGAATTTTGCGTATGTTGTGATGATTTTTAGTTGGCACTATCTCTTACAAAGGTAATGTCAGCTTTCTGCTAATCGGAGAGGGTAACGCCCAACGCCTCCGCGGTATCTTCGTTGACCACAATGGCGTTGGCTGGTACAACCAATGCAGGAATCTCAGCCATTTCTTTTCCCTCAAAGTGGGCAATGGCCATATCTGCGGAAATCATACCGATTTCTGTGTCCGTGATGGCAACCGTGGCAAAGGCGACAGAGTTGACCATGACTGCAGAGCTGCCATAGATTGGAATCTTGGCATCGCGCGCCACTTCCGCTACCAGAGGCATAGCGGCCTGAATCACGCTGTCATTAGGTACAAAGATGGCGTCCACATTGCCGACAAGAGCCTGGGCTGCTTGCTGTACTTCGGAAGAATTGGTCACAATCTGCTCCACATATTGGAGTCCCTTTTCATCCAGATAGTTTTTGGCATTTTCAATGGTGGTCACAGAATTTACCTCGTTGGTGCAGTATAAAAGTCCATAAGTCTGCATGCCCGGTGTAAGGTCGTCAGACAGCGCAAAGATATCCTCGATGGGAATGGCATTGGAAGT
>JAETTS010000794.1 GCA_021769025.1 Enterocloster bolteae | reverse complement strand
TTATTGATTCAGGGTATTGCCAAACTCCTGCACGATATAACCGCAATTGCAACCGGAAAATCGGAAGATTTAAAGACATTATAATCAGGAGGACAAAATTATGACTTTTCCAGTATGGGCGTTTGCCCTGCTCTTTGGAGCAATGATCCTATGCCTGTTTGCAGGTGTCCCCGTGGCCTTTACACTAGGCGGTGTAGCAACCATTTCCATCTTGATCCTGATGGGGTATGACGGGACGTATGTATTACCAAACGGGCTATTCAGTACATTTACAACGGATACTTATCTGGCCATTGCAATGTTCCTTTTAATGGGGAACGTACTGCAGAAATCAGGAATTGCAGACGATTTATACGAAATGCTGTTCAAGTGGATGGGCGGAATACGCGGCGGCCTGGCAATGGGTACAGTTATCATATGCGCGATTTTCGGTGCTATGTGCGGGGGCAGCGGGCCAGCTACCGTAACAATGGGTTTAATCGCACTTCCCTCTATGGTAAAGCGAGGATACGATCGAAAGCTGGCCATGGGGTGTATCCTGGCTGGCGGCGTACTTGGCATTATCATTCCTCCAAGCATTCCCATGATTATCCTGGCCAACTACGGCAACCTGTCTGTTGGTAAGCTGTTCTTTGGCGGCGTTATGCCTGGAGTTTTATGCGCACTCATCTACATCATTTATATCGCTATCCGATGCAATCTGAATCCAAACCTGGGGCCAGTCGTACCAAAGGAAGACAGGGCCACATGGGCGGAAAAAATGCAGTCTCTGAAAGCACTCATCGGTCCCATTATCCTCATTTTACTGGTGCTGGGCTCCATCTATACAGGTGCGGCAACACCTACGGAAGCGGCGGCTATCGGGGCTATCGGTTCTCTCATTATTGCCTTACTGAAAAAAAGGCTGGGCGGCGGTGTATTTGGAGAGATCTTAAAGAGAACCTTCATATTGGTAGCGATGATCCTGTGGATTTTAGTCGGAGCAAACCTCTTCAACGTCGTATACAACTATATGGGAGCCTTTAACCTTCTCAACGATGTAACAGCCGCATTGCCGGGAGGAAAATGGACGGTTCTCATTCTCATGCTCCTGCTGAATTTTATTTTAGGATGCCTGATGGACGACTTTGCTATCATCACTCTGACAGCACCGCTGTATCTGCCGATTATTACGGGGCTTGGATTTGATGGTTTGTGGTTTGGAGTTGCATTTTTACTGAACCTGCAGATGGCTTACCTGACGCCTCCATTTGG
>JAETTS010000793.1 GCA_021769025.1 Enterocloster bolteae | reverse complement strand
GGGGGAATTCAAATGCAGAATGAAAAGTGGCTTGATGAATTCCTTGATGAAAGCATACCTCTTTGGCGGAATGATCCGGTGCTGTTCATGCGGGAAGTCCTATCCTTTGAGCCGGATGATTGGCAGATCGATGTAGCACATGATCTGCGTGACTATGCCAGGGTATCTGTGAAATCCGGCCAAGGCGTTGGCAAAACGGGTGTAGAGGCTACATTGCTTCTGTGGTTTCTGGTCTGTTTCCCATATTCCCGGATTGTTGCCACGGCGCCGACAAAGCAGCAGCTTCATGATGTGCTATGGTCCGAGGTGGATAAATGGATGAATAACTCTCCGTTGCTGCCCTTGATGGTCAAATGGACCAAAACATATGTTTATCTCCGAGGATATGAAAAAAGATGGTTTGCGGTTGCTAGGACAGCGACAAAGCCGGAGAACATGCAGGGATTCCATGAGGATAATATGCTGTTCATTGTGGACGAAGCCTCCGGTGTTGCAGATCCAATCATGGAAGCAATCACGGGAACGCTTTCCGGTGAGAACAATAAGCTGCTCCTGATGGGCAATCCCACAAAGACCAGCGGTACATTTTACGACAGCCATACCGCAGACCGGGCGCTGTACCGGTGCCATACGGTAAATTCAGAGAACAGCAGGCGCACCAACAAAGACAATATCGCAGCTATGAAGCGGAAATATGGAGAGAACAGCAATGTTGTCCGGGTGCGGGTGTATGGCGAGTTCCCGGAGCAGGAGGATGATGTGTTTATCCCTATTTCATTTCTGGAGCAGAGCATTAAGACCGAGATGTCGGAGGCTACAGCCAGAGCGTTCGGAAAGTACCGGGACGGCGCCGGGAATCTCCAGCCGATAGATGTGAGCGGCGTAGAACGGATTGAAATAGGCTGTGATGTGGCCCGGTTTGGAGATGATAAAACCTGCATCGGGTATCGGGTAAATGAAGTTGTCCAGATTTACAAAAAGTACAATGGCAAGGATACCACCTGGACAACCGGCACGATAGCAAAGCTTTATAAGGAACTGAAACAGCGGTTCCAGTTCAAGGGGCAGATCGGTGTCAAGGTGGATGACGGCGGCGTTGGCGGCGGTGTGGTGGATCAGCTTAGGAATTTAAGGAAATCCGAACCTGCTGTTTTTGGGGATATGGTAATTCTGCCGGTAAATTTTGGTGTCTCAATTAAACATCGGTATTACGCAGATTCGACTACATATATGATGGGAGTGGTAAGGGATTTG
>JAETTS010000792.1 GCA_021769025.1 Enterocloster bolteae | reverse complement strand
AAAAACTATGTTTTTTGGTTGAAAAACATAGATAAAACATGGAGGGATGTAACATGGGAGCAATATTAGGAAGCTTATTACAGCATATGATTAAATATGTGGCATTTATTCTGGTTGCCTGGGCAGGCATTGTGTGCGGGAAGAAGTACCGGGATCACAAAGGTGCAAAATCCGGCGTGCAGGCCACAAAAGACAATACGACGAACTAGGTGCGGAGGATGAGACGTTGAAAAGTTATGGTGTAAATGAGTTGCGAAGGATGTTTCTGGAATTCTTTGAGAGCAAGGGCCATCTGGCTATGAAAAGTTTCTCTTTAGTTCCACACAACGACAACAGCCTTCTTTTAATCAATTCCGGAATGGCGCCTCTTAAGCCATATTTTACCGGCCAGGAGATTCCACCCAGAAGACGGGTGACTACCTGTCAGAAATGTATCCGCACGGGAGATATCGAGAATATCGGCAAAACTGCCCGTCACGGAACCTTTTTTGAGATGCTAGGCAATTTTTCTTTCGGAGACTATTTTAAGACGGAGGCCATCCACTGGTCCTGGGAGTTTCTTACAGAGGTGGTAGGCTTAGATGCAGACCGCCTGTATCCTTCCATCTATCTGGATGATGACGAGGCATTTCAGATCTGGAACAAGGACATCGGTATTGCGCCAGAGCGGATCTTCCGTTTTGGGAAAGAGGACAACTTCTGGGAGCACGGTGCCGGCCCATGCGGTCCATGCTCCGAGATCTACTATGACCGGGGGGAGAAATACGGCTGCGGCAAGCCAGGTTGTACCGTAGGCTGTGAGTGCGACCGCTTTGTGGAGGTCTGGAACAACGTATTTACCCAGTTTGAGAACGATGGACACGGAAATTACACGGAATTAAAACAGAAGAACATCGATACCGGCATGGGACTGGAGCGTCTGGCTATGGTGGTTCAGGATGTGGATTCTCTGTTTACCATAGACACCAACCGGGCTTTGATGGATGCAGTCTGCGGCCTGGCCCATACTTCCTATCAGGTAGATGAGAAGAAGGATGTGTCCCTGCGTATCATTGCAGATCATGTGAAGTCCTGTACGTTTATGATCTCCGATGGTATTATGCCTTCCAATGAAGGGCGGGGATATGTGCTTCGCCGCCTGCTGCGCCGTGCGGCCCGTCACGGCCGTCTGCTGGGAATTGAAGGCCGGTTTATGGCCGATCTGAGTAAGACGGTAATCGCCTTATCCAAGGACGGCTATCCGGAACTGGAGGAGAA
>JAETTS010000022.1 GCA_021769025.1 Enterocloster bolteae | reverse complement strand
AAGTTGGCGATATGCCGTTGGTTCTTCACGGCGGTACTGGAATCCCGGCTGATATGATCAAAAAAGCCATCAGCTTAGGCGTAGCCAAGATCAATGTGAACACAGAGTGCCAGCTGTCCTTCGCAGCGGCAACCCGCGAGTACATCGAGGCAGGCAAAGACCAGCAGGGCAAGGGCTACGATCCGAGAAAGCTTCTGGCTCCCGGTACAGAGGCTATCAAGGCAACTGTAAAAGAGAAGATGGAACTGTTCGGTTCTGTAGGCAAGGCGTAAGCATTAAGAGCCGTCTCAACCAATAAGTTGATATTTTTTGAAAAAACACTTGATTTTTTCCAGCAGATGGTTTATTTTAATTAAGTGAAAAACAATGGCGTTTTCCTTTAAGGAGGACGCCATTTCTGCTGTATGAGACATGCAGCAGCCAAAGGCCTGAGGAAGCTATGAAAAATCGCAACATAAAATCCAGTATTGTGACGGAATATCATTCAGTCGCCATACTGACTGAGGAGGATGGATTATGAGTGAGTTGATAAACGTAGCTGAGATTTTTGGTAAAAATGTGTTTAACGAGACGGTTATGAGGGAGTATCTGCCCAAGAATGTGTTTAAGAAACTGAAGAAGACCATAGAGGACGGTGCGGAGTTGGATCCGTCTATCGCGGATGTGGTGGCGCATGGCATGAAAGATTGGGCTATCCGGCACGGGGCCACCCATTACACCCATTGGTTCCAGCCTTTGACCGGTGTAACTGCGGAGAAGCATGATTCCTTTATCTCCGCGCCAAATTCAGAGGGAAAAGTAATCATGGAGTTTTCTGGCAAGGAACTGATCAAAGGTGAGCCGGATGCCTCCTCCTTCCCTTCCGGCGGCTTGCGCGCCACCTTTGAAGCCAGAGGATATACGGCATGGGACTGCACCTCTCCGGCATTTATCCGGGAAGACGCTCTGGGGGTTACCTTGTGTATCCCCACCGCATTCTGTTCCTACAGAGGCGAGGCATTAGATCAGAAAACCCCTCTTCTCCGCTCCATGCAGGCCATTGACAAACAATCCTTAAGGATCTTGAGGCTGTTTGGCAATACCACATCCAAGCGCGTGGTTCCGTCTGTCGGGCCGGAACAGGAATATTTCCTGGTAGACCGGGACAAATATTTACAGAGAAAAGATCTGATCTATGCCGGACGTACGCTGTTTGGAGCGATGCCTCCCAAAGGCCAGGAATTGGAGGATCATTACTTTGGTGCTATTCGTGAGCGAATCGGAGCCTACATGAATGAAGTAAACCAAGAACTGTGGAAGGTAGGTGTGACAGCCAAAACCCAGCACAACGAGGTGGCTCCGGCGCAGCATGAGTTGGCTCCTATCTACGACGAGGTTAATGTAGCTGTGGATCACAATCAGATGGTGATGGAGACCTTGAAAAAGGTAGCTGGCCGTCATGGTATGACCTGCCTGCTTCACGAGAAGCCATTTGCAGGTGTCAACGGATCCGGCAAGCACAACAACTGGTCTCTCATATCAGATGATGGGATCAACCTCTTGAATCCTGGGGATACCCCTCATGAGAACATCCAGTTCCTTCTGGTGCTGGCCTGTGTCTTAAAGGCAGTTGATAAACATGCAGATCTGCTTCGGGAGTCTGCGTCCGATGTAGGCAATGACCACAGGCTGGGGGCCAATGAGGCACCGCCTGCAATTATCTCCATTTTCCTGGGAGAGCAGCTGGAGGATGTGATCAATCAGCTGTGCAGTACAGGAGAAGCCACCCACTCCAAAAAAGGCGGCAAGCTGTTAACCGGCGTAGCCACCCTGCCAGACTTGGATAAAGATGCAACCGACCGGAACCGGACATCGCCCTTTGCCTTTACTGGTAATAAATTCGAGTTCCGTATGGTAGGCTCATCGGATTCCATCGCACCGCCAAACGTAGTGTTGAATACTATCGTGGCCGAGGCATTTAAGGAGGCGGCGGATGAACTGGAAAAGGCCGAGGATTTCGATACGGCTGTTCACGATATGATCAAGAAGCTGTTGTCTGGGCACCGGAGAATCATTTTCAATGGAAACGGTTATTCGGATGCTTGGGTGGAGGAAGCCGAGAAGAGAGGACTTCCCAATATCCGCTCCATGGTAGATGCAATCCCAGCTTTGACTACAGAAAAGGCTGTCAAACTGTATGAAGAATTCAGTGTGTTTACCAAGGCAGAGTTGGAGTCCCGTGCAGAGGTGGAGTACGAAGCCTATGCCAAGGCCATCAACATTGAGGCAAGAACCATGATTGACATGGCAGGCAAACAGATTATCCCGGCTGTCATCAAGTACACCACTCAGTTGGCAGAGTCCTTAGGCGCAGTCAAAGCTGCATGCCCAGAGGCGGATATCAGCGTACAGACGGAGCTTTTGGTAGAGACATCTGCTCTGCTGTCTGACATGAAGGTGGCTCTGGCTGCTCTGATGGATGTCACAGAAGAGTGCCTGGCTGTCTCTGATGCCTGTACCTGTGCCCATGCATATCATGATAAGGTTGTTCCGGCTATGGATGCCCTTCGCGCACCGGCGGATAAGTTGGAGATGATCGTAGACAAAGAACTGTGGCCATTCCCAAGCTATGGGGATTTGATTTTCGAAGTATAGAAACAAGGTTCTCTGTTTGGAGGGCTGCGCTCCTGAAATTTTCTGGTGAAGATTTTTTAAAATCACCGGAATTTTGGGAGCGCAGCTTTTTTCTGTGTTGTCTTTATGGTGGTGCCGGGAAAATGGCATGTATCCTTACTCAGGATACACCAGCCGGGTCTCATCAATGACATCCAAAACCTCTTTCAGGAACTTGTCGGCCAGATAGTTGGCCATTCCAAGATTCATATCCAGATAATTGCCGCAATCTTTGGCGGCGGCTCCTGGAACTTCTCCCTCAAAATCCCTGATGAAACAGAACATTTCCTTCATAAGAGGAACGATTTCCAGAGATGTATGGTCTCCTGCCAGAAGAAGATAAAATCCGGTGCGGCAACCCATCGGCCCAAAGTACAGAACTTGATCTTGATAGGTTTTGTGATTACGCAGGAACGTAGCGCCTAAGTGTTCGATGGTATGAACTTCAGCTGTATTCATCACCGGCTCAAAATTCGGACGTGTCATGCGGATATCAAAGGTAGTGACAACCGTATTTCCTGCATGATCCTTCCGTGATACATACACTCCTGGTAAAAGCTTTAAGTGGTCAATAGTGAAGCTTGTGATTTTCTCCATAATAGCAATACCCCTTTCGTGATTTCTCAAACAGCAAAAACTAAATTAAATGACATGGTTACCTGAACGGTTACTTCCTTATAGAAGTATACCGGAAAAGCATTGGAAAGACAAATAGAATTTTACATGTTTTTCCTATCTACAGCATAGATATGAAAGGAAAAATGAAAGGACATCTGCCATGAAAGAATGGTATCAGTGTACAGGAAAGGAAGTTCTGGATGGCTTACAGGTTACGGATGCCGGCCTGACAGGCGGCCAGGTTACAGAGCGGAGAAGGATATTTGGAGAAAACCAACTTCTGGAATCCAAACCGTATCCAGCCTGGAAAGTGTTCCTAAAACAGTTTCAGGATCTTCTGGTTCTAATTTTAATCGGAGCTGCCGTGATTTCCATGCTGACAGACAACATGGAGAGTACGGTTGTAATTTTTGCTGTCATTACCTTAAATGCCGTGCTGGGAACGGTACAGCATCAGAAGGCACAGAAGTCTCTGGAAAGCTTAAAGGCTTTATCCGCTCCGGTAGCTTTGACTCTCCGAGATGGAAAAAAGACCCGGATATCTTCAAAAGAGGTAGTTCCCGGAGATATTTTATATCTGGAAGCAGGAGATTTGGTAGTAGCTGACGGACGTATTCTGGAAAGTACATCCTTGTATATAAATGAAAGTTCCCTTACCGGAGAATCTGCACCAGTATGGAAGGTAGAAAAGCCTGTTCAGAAGGTAGTTCCTTTGGCAGACCGCAGCAGTATGGTGTATTCTGGTTCCCTGGTGACAGCAGGAAAAGGAACGATTGTAGTTACAGCCACAGGGATGGAAACAGAACTGGGAAAGATTGCCTCCATGATGAACAATACCAGGGAAAAGAAAACGCCATTGCAGGTTAGCCTGGATCAGTTTAGCAGTCGGCTGGCGGCAGCTATCATGGTCATCTGCCTGGTGGTATTTCTTTTAAGCCTATATCGGAATATGCCGGTGTTGGATTCCCTGATGTTTGCAGTGGCACTGGCAGTGGCAGCCATTCCTGAGGCCCTTGGTTCGATTGTGACCATTGTACAGGCGATGGGGACTCAGAAAATGGCCAGAGAGCAGGCTATCATCAAAGATTTAAAGGCAGTGGAAAGCCTTGGCTGTGTATCCGTGATCTGTACAGATAAAACCGGAACACTGACGCAGAACCGGATGAGTGTGGAACGGGTTATTCTGGACGGGCAAATCATAGAATGGCAGCAGATAAAGGCTGGGAACCCCAGGCACCGGCTTTTCTTGGAGGTATGCGCACTCGTTAACAATGCGGTGCCGGAGGAAGAGAAGCGGGGCCGGAGACAGAGACCAGAAGAGATAGCAGAGACAAATTCATCTGGGATCGGCGATGCCGCCGAAGTAGCCCTGACAGAATTTCTTTGTGAGAGAGGACTCTCCCCATCGGAGATTCGAAGGAAGTATCCCAGAATTAGGGAGATTCCCTTTGATTCGGACCGAAAACGGATGAGCACGATTCACCGGATCATATGGACAGGAAGCTGGAAAGATTTGAATGCTGGCGCAGAAAAGACGGAAATGATCCTGCTTACAAAAGGAGCCGTGGATATTCTTCTGGATCATTGCAGAAAGATCGCAGACCAGGGCTCTGTGCGCTCAATGACACAAGAAGATCGAAAGCGGATCCTGGAACAAAACCGGATTTGTTCCCAGAAAGGGCTGCGGGTTCTGGCCTTCGTCTTCCGTCCGTTAGGAAGAGAGGAAGCACTTTGGCCTGCTGAGAGATTGGAGCAAAACTATATATTTCTTGGCATGGCAGCCATGATGGATCCTCCCAGGCCAGAGACATCCAAAGCCGTTGCAGATGCCAAAAGAGCAGGGATTGTTCCAGTGATGATCACCGGGGATCATAAGATAACAGCCATGGCCATTGCAGAGCAGATCGGTATCCGAGGACATGAGCAGATGGCAGTGACCGGCGAAGAGCTAAACGCCATGAGTAAAGAGGAACTGGAGGGCTGTCTGGAGCAGATCACCGTCTATGCCAGAGTTTCTCCGGAACACAAATTGCGGATTGTACGGGCGTGGCAGAAAAAAGGAAACATTGTGGCAATGACAGGGGACGGTGTCAATGACGCACCGGCTCTGAAGCAGGCGGATATCGGTATTGCTATGGGAAAAAACGGAACGGAAGTATCCAAAGACGCGGCGGCTATGATTCTGGCAGATGACAACTTTGCTACCATTATGAAGGCCGTAGCCAATGGACGTAATGTGTACAGGAATATTCGGAACGCCATAGGTTTTCTGTTGTCCGGAAATATGGCCGGAATCTTCTGTGTACTGTATACTACCATTCACGCGCTGCCGGTTCCGTTTGCACCGGTTCATCTTTTGTTTATCAATCTTCTCACCGACTCCCTTCCTGCTATTGCGATCGGTATGGAACCACCGGTGAAAGGGCTTTTGAATACCCCGCCCAGGAATCCGAAGAAAGGAATTTTAACCCCTGGGTTTGTGGGAGAAATCATGATTCAGGGAGCGTTGATTGCCGTGTGCACCATGTATGCATACCAGATCGGATTGGCGAAAAGCCCGGAACTGGCCAGTACCATGGCATTTTCGACCCTGACCCTGGCTAGGCTGTTCCACGGTTTTAACTGCAGAAGCGCTCAGCCTCTGATAAAAATCGGAATATTCAGCAACTTATACACAGTTATGGCATTTGAGGCCGGTGTTCTTCTGCTGGGGATTGTTCTGTTTGTACCCAACCTGCAGATCTTGTTCTCTGCATCTGATTTAAGCAGGTGGCAGCTTGCAAACGTATGTTTTTTAGCATTCCTTCCTACCGTTGTCATACAGGCGGGAAAGATACTCCGACACATTTTTACTTGCCTTTGGAGAAGAGAACGATTATAATAGAAATTGTAAATACAGAAGCCATATAGACTGCAAATTGGCAAAAAATAGGTTGGAGGCAGAAGACATTATGAAAATTGTCACATTTGAGGTAGAACGCAAGCAGAAGCTGGGTATACTGAATGCAGATGGGCAGTGGATTTATCCGCTGGAGTGTTTTGGTATGGATTACCGGGCAATGCGGGATGCCATTGAGGAGATAAGCGAATCAGAGATTCAATTTTTGAACCATATGGCAGGAAAAGATCCTTATGAGGTGCCGGGATCAGCCAGAATGGGAGAGGTGAAACTGCTGGCGCCCATCTTAAGACCCAAACAGGATGTCATCTGCCTGGGAGTCAACTATATGGCCCACGCAGAAGAATCCGCCAGATATAAAAAGGAAGCGTTTAATGGAGAACGGCCTCATGCAGTCTATTTTTCAAAACGGGTAAACTATGCAACAGGAGACAAGGGAACCATTCCCAGGCATGCCAATCTGGTAGAACGGTTGGATTACGAGGTAGAGTTGGCAGTAATCATGGGAAAGGATGCCTATCACGTCTCCAAGGAAGATGCCAGAAACTACATATTTGGATATACGATCATCAATGATGTCAGTGCCAGAGATGTACAGAACCGTCATAATCAGTGGTATTTTGGAAAAAGCCTGGATGGATTTTTCCCTATGGGCCCTTGTATTGTATCAGCCGATGAGATTCCCTATCCTCCCAAGCTGCCAATCCGTTCTTTTGTAAATGGAGAGCTGCGCCAGGACAGCAACACGGAGCTTCTGATCTTTGACATTGACCATATTATCAGTGAGTTGTCGGCAGGGATGACTCTGCGGGCAGGAACCATTATCGCTACCGGTACTCCGGCCGGAGCCGGGTTGGGATTTGATCCCCCTAGGTTTCTGAAGGCCGGGGATGAAGTGGTATGCGAGATTGAGGGAATTGGAAGGCTTACCAATGTTGTTGCTGAAGACTGAGTTAAACTTGGCAAAGGAGAGTAGAATTTGACAGAAAAAACAGAAGGGACATTCTGGGAAAAAAGCGATCAGCAGCTGGAGAATGGATTTCATATTAAATTTGTCACCATGAGACATAATTCACCATTCCATTGGCATCGGGCCCTGGAACTTCTGTTTGTTCTCAATGGAAAGGCCACAGTCACAATGGAAGGCAAGAGATACCGTCTGAACCCTCTGGAGGTATTGGTTATGGATTCTGCCCGGGTTCATGATACGGTGTATGCCATGCCCCAGACCATGGGCGTATGCATTCATATCTCCAAAAACTATATGCGGAGGTATCTTGCAGAGATTGAGCTGATGAGATTCCAGTGCAGTATCAATACGCTCCTTCCTGAACAGAGGGAGTCCTACAACAAGCTGTGCGAACTCATAAAAGAACTTACCATTTTGTATTTTAGGCAGACATCCAGCTATCAACTGAGAAGCAAAGCGCTGATTCTGGAGATAATGGCAGAGTTGGTAGAGCATTTTAGCAGTAGCATATCAGAATCCCTTTCTGTGTCAGGACTTCATAAGCTGTCGCAGATGGAGCAGATCAGCCAGTTTGTGGAACAGCATCACAGGGAGAAGATCACGCTGCAAGACGGGGCCGATGAACTGGGGCTAAATAAAGATTATTTCTGTCGTTTTTTTAAGGAAAATATGGGGATTCCCTTTATCCAATATGTAAATCAGGTTCGAATCAATCAGATCTACCAGGATCTTCTCCATACCGATGAAAGCATTCAGGAGATTATGGAGCGACATGGATTTTATAACCAGAAATTGTTTTATCGGATGTTCAAAGAGATCTATGACTGTACGCCGGTAAAGCTTCGGCAGAGTGCTGTGGACAATCCCTACCTTCGGTAGAAGGGGAAGCGGCTTCCGGAAAGGGTTTGTCAGGAAAAAAGGGGAGCATCACAGGATTCTTTCGTGTGCTGCTCCCCTTTTCATAATATGGTTCTTAAACATTTGCATAGTAGTCGCCGCCGTTCATGATAATAATAGCAGCGTCACAGTACTCACTGTTTTTCAGTACGAACCTCTTGATTGTGCTTAATACGTTTAACATAATAAAATCCTCCTTGTTTTTTGAATTGTTGTTTTTTGTCTTTCGACAGTTATTATGATATCAAATCCAGGAAGGAAAAAATAGGTACTATTTTTACAGCTTTTTTGGCAATATTGACTTTTAAGGTGAGTAAAATGAGCATGATTTGGGAAAATGATGTGGGAGGATTGTAATGAATCTTGTATATGCATCCAATGAAAACTATGCCAGACATTTGGCTGTATCTATGGTTTCTGTCTTTGCACAGAATCAAAAAATGGAGGATTTAGCGGTATATGTGATTTCCATCGGTATATCAAAGGAAAGCAGAAATCGTCTCAGGACACTTGCAGACCGGTATAAAAGGACATTAAAGTTTGTGGAACTGGATGATCTGGAAGACCGGTTTCATTACGATATTGACACAAGAGGATTTGACATCAGTGCCATGGGACGTCTCTTTTTAGGAGATCTGCTACCAGGAAATATGACGAGAGTCCTGTATCTGGACTGCGATACTGTGGCAGCCCAACCCCTTGACGAACTGTGGAATCTGGATCTGAAGGAATATATGGTAGGAGCAGTTATGGAACCTACCATCTATGAGACAGTAAAAAATGACATTGGTTTGGAGCAGGGAGCGCCTTACTATAATTCTGGCGTGCTGCTAATTGATCTGGTACGCTGGAGGAACTTTCAGGCAGAAAAGAAAATTTTAGATTTTTATAAAGAAAAAGAAGGCCGGCTGTTTGCCTGTGACCAGGATGCTATCAACGGTGCCTTAAGAGGTCAGATTATTCCCATACCGCCACAATACAATTTTTTCCCTAATTACCGCTATTTTTCCTATGAGAATCTGGTATATCATTCCCCCTCCTACTCCAGGGTGACAAAAGAAGACTTTGTGGAGGCTAAAAAACATCCGGTGGTGATCCACTATATGGGAGACGAGCGGCCCTGGATAGCAGGAAATTTAAATCACTATCACAAAGCCTATGACCACTATCTGGAGATGACACCGTGGGCAGGAACCCCTAAGGAGACAGGAAAAGAGTGGTATATGCTGGCCTACCATCTGATGGACTATGGAACGGTACTTTGGCCCGAGTTAAGATGGATAATCAGCCGCAGGTTTGGCATGAAACTGGTGGATGCCCGCAACAAGACCTCCAGGCAGGGCAATCACAGACAGGGAGAGGGAAGGGCGGCTAAGACAATGGATCAGGAAGAGAGGATATCACAATGAAGACGGTAGGTGTAATCGTAAATTATAATGATGCGGAGACCACAGGCAGGCTGGTACAAAAGATCCGCAGTTATGCCTGTCTGAATCAGATCATCGTTGTGGACAACGCATCTACGGATCGTTCCTGGGAGCGGCTTTTAATGCTTCAGGACAAAAAGGTGTCGGTCATCCGTGCAGGAGACAACGGAGGATACGGCGCAGGAAATAATCTGGGAATCCGCTATGGGATAAAACGGTACGGCGCTACCCATGCCCTGGTATGCAACCCAGATATCATGTTCTCCCAGGACTGTATCTGCCAGATGCAAAAGATTTTTAAAAACCACCCTGAGGTAGGAGCCGTAACTGCCAAAATGGCAGACTCCGCATACAAAAACTGGAAAAACGGCTGGCCTCTAAGGCCCTTCTGGGGAGAACTTTTAGCCATGGGGCCTATAAGCAGACGCCTCTTCCACAGAATCATAAACTACCCGGATTCTTATCTGAATGGAAAAAAAGCCGTCTATGTGGATGTGGTTCATGGTTCTATGGTGATGATAGATACAAAGGCCTTTAAACAATGCGGCGGATACGATGAAGGAATTTTTCTGTATCAGGAGGAGGCCATACTGGCAAGGAGAATGAAAAAAGCCGGATACCGCACCGTACTGGTTTTGAACCAGGAATATGAACACCAACATGGGGCCAGTATCACTAAATCCGTTAAAAATGCTATAGCAAGACAGAAACTACGAGAAGACAGTGTCATGTACTATTTCAGACATTATCTTCACATTGGGAAGGGTAAACAATGGATCGCAAGGATTTGGTTTGGGCTTATCCGTACAGAGATAATCTTAGGGCAGATCGTAGATAGGGGTGGGGCTGTTCTCAGGCGGTGAGATTTAGCAGCCCCTCCAGGTATCACAGACACCCTATCGCCTCCCTCAATGCCTCCACCAACCGGTCATCCTCCTCCTCATTACGGATTGCAACCCGAATAAACTGCCCCTTTTGAGGGGGAATCTTCCCACTTAGATCCTTGACAAATAGATGATATCGATTCAGCAACACAGCGGTTAACGCCCCAGACTCTATCCCATCCAACAACTCAACCATCAAAAAATTGGCCTGAGAAGGCAGAACCCGAACCCCGGGAATCTCTTCCAAGGCCAGCATAAACCTGTCGCGTTCTTTCTTAACCATTCCCAGCGATGCCACATAATCCTTATGGTATTTCTGCTCGATCTGCATAAAAAACTCCCCAAAAGAGTTAATATTCCAGATCGCCACCTCTTTCTTCAATCGGCCAATCAACTCTGTATCCCCGCTTGCCGCCACACCTAACCGCAAGCCAGGAATCCCATAAGACTTAGAAATACTCTTAATCACCAAAAGGTGTGGATTCTTATCCAGCAGTTCCTCATCCAGCAGAGTGTCATCTGGCTGGGAGCAAAAATCCAGAAACGATTCATCTACAATCAACCGCATATCCTGGGTGCCTGCCCATGAAATCAGCGTATTCATGTCCTGGCGGTTTATATAATTACCTGTAGGGTTATCCGGATTCACAAGGACTAGCGTGTCAACCTTGTGACATTCAAAAAAAGAAATGATATCCTGGACCGCATAAGCATACCCATCTTTGTCCGACACAAAGGCGGTGACTCTCTCTGGGGCATACCGGTGGGCATACTCTTCAAACGTGGGCCGTATGATTCCCAGCTGGCCGGTCAATTGCTCCAACAAGGCCTTGATTAACTCTGCTGCTCCATTCCCAACTACAATCTGGTCGCTGCGGAGGGAGAAATTTCTGGCAGCCAACAGAGAGTTGACATACATGCCAGAAGGATACTGGCAGACCAGGGCATCAAAATTCGCTTTCATTTCCTCCATCATTTTTTCAGGAGGATAGTAGCAATTAACCAGATAACAGAAGTCCAGCATTTTCGGATAACGCCAATAGCCACCGAACCGTTTTTGGATCAAGGCTGTTTTCTGGTCGTCCGGGGCAAACATGGATTCCGCAATATCCAGATCCTGAATATCGTCGATTTCATACCAGCGCTGTCCCTCCTCCAGCCGTTTTGCCCGAATGCCGGAATCATCCAGTGCCACCAGAACCTTCAATACCTGCTCATAGTATTCATTGTTTCCCAGAGCCTTTGTGTATGCTTCGAGGAAGGGAACGTAATGGGTCTGGGAGAAAATTTGGCTGAACTTATAGAGGTTCACGGTTTTATAGTAATCAGCGGATTCTGTGAAGTGGAACCGATTCCCTGGAATCACGGCTTCGATGAAATCTCCCTTAGACAGCCGGACACAGGTGCCATCCATCCAGGACTCGTATTTTGCAACCAGGGCAAGGCTGTCCCTGGGATCTTCCACCAGACAGGTCAGAACTGAGTCTTCAAAAATAATGTCGGATTCCAGAAGAAGAGTATCTTCACTTAACAGATACTCTTTGGCCAGAGACAGGGAATAGATATTGTTGGTCTTGTCATAAACAGGATTGTCAATAAATACAATCGGGGTATGAAGATCTAAGTGGCGGATATGGGTCTTAAGATTTTCCCCCTCATATCCAGTGACAATAACGATGCGGGACAAGTGATGCTCTTCCAGCTGACGAAGCGTCCGATTGATCAAAGGGATCCCATTTACCTTTACCATACATTTGGTATTATTTTGGGTAAGCTGCTTTAAACGTTTTCCCATACCAGCTGCTAAAATGATTGCCTGCATTTCAATCTCCTTTTCTCTATAAAAAATGGTTGGCACTGCGAAGTTTCTTATCTCTGCTGTAGGTTTGCGCACTGCGCTAACCATACGACACGCCAAAGATTCCCAGAGCCCTCTCTTTCATTCATGGTGATATCTGTTGGGCAGATGTGAGAGATTACTGCGATGATATGCCGGGAAGATACCGGCTGTCTTTTCCTAGCGTCCCCTTCCCAAATCCTTTCAACACATCGATATAGATCTGTCTTCGATAAACCCGCTCTTCTTTTTTATTTCCTAAAAGAAGGAAACAAGTGTCAATCAAAATATGGGCCATATGGTTCAGCCATATATAGACGCTGTAGATGAGTGGGTGGGAAGAGTATCGTTTTCCAATGTCAATGGAATTTCGGAACCCATAATAGTGTTTCCAACAGACAGGGACTATCTGAGGGGCGGTTGTCTGATGGTCCAGAATCGCATGGTTTACATTCAGAATACGGGAATATGTCCGAAACCGAAGACAGTATTCTGTATCATCAAACCAGATGAAATAGTCCGCCCTGGGAAGTCCGATTGTCCTTGCAAGGGAAGTGTTTATGCACAGGCCGCAAAAGGTACTGATATCATATTCAAACACGGCGTTTTGATACTCCCTGGTACTCACTGGCTCCAACAGCATCAGGCAGGAGTTTTTTACTCTGCGTCGGTGAAGGCCGTCGATCTGGCCGTTTGTCATAACCGTGCCAGAACAAGCAAGATACGGAGTATCTTTTATGGCATCTGCCAGTTTTTCCATATACGAAGCCTCAATCATGGCATCGTCATCAATGATCAGGAACCAATCACAGGATGTATGGGACATTTTTTCAAATCCAAAGGCAAAACCCCCTGCACCGCCCAGATTCTCTTTCATATGGAAGGCCTTCAGCCTGGGCTCCTGTTTTGCCAGGTCATTTAGATACTCTTCTGACCCGTCGGTACTGTGGTTGTTGACCACAAGAATCTGAGTGAACGGCAACGTCTGATTCCGAACACAATCCAGGCATTGGGATAACAGCTTTTTCCGATTGTACGTTACAATCACAACACCAAATTCCAAGTCTCATCCTTTCCGCCAGAACTACTGAGGTCCAAACCGCACAGGAACCTGTTCCGGCCTATGTTCACCGATTATTTTTTCCATCCAGATCATGTCATACCAATGTCCAAACTTATAGCCGCATTTACAGAATCTTCCAACCTGCCTATATCCAAGATGGCTGTGGAACTGGGCGCTGTTTCTGTTAAGGTAGTGATCTTCTTCCTCAGGATAGCCGATGCAGGCGTACAGATTCAGAATTCCCATGGTTTTCAGCCGGCTCTCCAGTTCTTCGTAGAGCATCCGTCCAAATCCCTGCTTCTGTGCCCCATGCTCCAGATACACGGTCATCTCACAAGACCAGCCGTACGCTGCCCGTTCTTTGAAAGGGCCGGCATAGGCGTAGCCCTGTATCACCCCATCCTGCTCAAGGATAAGATAGGGATAGCGTTTCATGGTACGCTCCATACGGTATTGAAATTCCGAAAGAGAAGGAACCTCATATTCAAAGGTGATTGCCGTATGCTCCACATAAAATCCGTAGATCTCCAAAAGGCGCCTGGCATCTTCCAACCTTGCAGGCCTGACCACAACGGTATCTCTGCTCCAACCCATAATCCTTACCCTCCCCTGACAATTTATGGTTCCTATTCTACCACAAGACTCAGGACAATTCTATGAAATCTTAGATTAAGGATTGATTTTTTCCACAAGAACAGATACACTTGTTAATATCTTTTCAAAAACAGGACGGCACATTTACCTATGCATGCATCACCCAGCATCCGCAAAAACTATATTTATAACTTAATATACCAGATATTGACTCTGATAACCCCATTCATTACAACCCCTTATATTTCCCGTGTCATAGGGCCGGACGGAACCGGGGTTCAGAGTTATACCAACTCCGTGGTCCAGTATTTTGCCATCGTTGCCGCACTGGGAACCACCTCTTACGGGCAGCGGGAGATCGCCAGGCACAGAGATGACAGGGAGATGAGGACCAGGCTTTTCTGGGAGATCCAGATCTTGTGTGGAATCACTACATCCCTGTGTATTGGGGCGTGGGCAGGTGTCATCCTTTTTTCCAGAGAATACACCAGCTTCTACCTGGTGCTGACTATGAATCTTCTGGCAGTAGCCTTTGATATCTCCTGGTTTTTCGGAGGTCTTGAGCAGTATGGCATGATCGTCACAAGGAATATTGTGGTAAAGCTTACAGGAATCGTATGCCTTTTTGCCCTCATAAAGAGCAAGGAGGATCTGCTTCTCTATATGGCTATCTTAGGAGGGACTACCCTTTTAGGGAATCTGTCCATGTGGGGATATTTGAGGTGTTTTCTCACAAGAATTGATATCCGCAGCCTGCACATAAAACGGCATCTGAAAGAAACCCTGGTATATTTTATTCCGACTGTGGCGACTTCCGTATATACCATTCTGGACAAGACCATGCTTGGCTGGTTTACAGGAAGCGATAAGTCCCAGAATGGATTTTATGAATATGCCATGGGTATTGTGAACATGGGGAAACTGTTGATTGTGTCATTCAATACGGTGATGTCCTCCAGAATGTCCTATCTGTTTGGGGAGGAGAATACACAGGAGATCCACAACATGATAGAGTCTTCCGTGGATTTTGTTCTATTGATTGGAATGCCAGTGACAATGGGGCTGGCAGGAATTGCGTCCAGTTTTATTCCATGGTTTTTAGGAGACCGATATCAGCCGGTTGTCTCCCTTTTGTATGTTTCATGTCCCCTGGTTCTGATTGTTGGGTTCAGTGATTGCATGGGAAGTCAGCTCCTGACACCGGGAGGAAAACGGGCACAGAGCGGAAAGGTCATTGTGGCCGGGGCTATGGTAAATGCATTCCTTAATATGGTGATGAT
>JAETTS010000791.1 GCA_021769025.1 Enterocloster bolteae | reverse complement strand
ACCTCAATATCATTCCAGCTGTTTACATCCACTTCCTCAATGCCGGTACCAAAGATATATTTGGTTAAGAATGAGAACTCTGCCATCTCAGTATACAGTGTATCCACCAGCTGAACCATGGTCATTCCCTGAACAGCAATCCGGTAATCCTGGATGTATTTTGTGATATAACGCTTAATCTGGGCTTTCACATCCGCGTCACCATGGCCTGTCAGCAGAGTGGCATACTTGCTGGACACATATTCCTGTACCTCCTGCAACACCTGAGCGAATTCTCGTCCTTCCCTGGCAGAAAAAAACAGGTCCTGATTCCTGGGTCCCCCATTTCCAGGCACAAATCCCGCAGTGATGTCCTCTTCCCATTCTTCCTCTTGTGCTTCCATCCCATCATCCTTCCGGTCAGTCGTCATCCCTGGCCTTTTATTCTCTTTTTGGGGATGATGTAATGTCCCGGTGGCAGATATTCTGTTGTGGTCCGGTTGACGGGACTCCACAGCCTGTATTCCTCTTTCTGCCATCTGCGGCTCCATTACCACGGTCTTTGGCTCTGCGGCCTTTTCCGCCTGAAAGAACAGTGACTCCCCTCGTTTCTCTCCTAACATCCAAACACCTCCCTGGCAATCTGTTCTATTTCCTTGCGGAATCCCCGGCTGTCCTTTAAAGACAGCTCCCTGAACAGGTTCCCGGCCAGCACCTGTTCCTCCACTTCAGCAGAGTGAGGAATCCGGAATGTTACATTTCCTAACACCTGTTCCACATGTTCACTCGCCTCATTTGGCCGGATGTTGCTGGCTACCCGGTACTGCTTATCCGCATCCCACTCATGGTCCTGAAGGAGTGGGAGCTGGCTGGACAGGTAGCTGATAGATTTTAGGTCACACCCCACCAGGCGCAGCACGGAATCTGCCTCCATAAGTGCAATTGCGGACAGGATATCATTGACGATATAGCTGCTGCAGTCAATGATAACATAGGGTGTCAGTTCCCGCAGGCAGTCAATCAGTTCCGCGGCCTGGCTGGCATTATGGGGCGGATAGGTATATTCATTCTCCCCTTTCTGCATGCCCAGCATCATCAGATAGTCCAGATGTTTGTGCACCACGCAGTTCTGACGTACCAGGTTCTGCGTCACATGGGTCGCGGCCAGAATACTTCCCAGCGAATGTTCGGACTCCAGCTCCCCTGGCGGACAGATGCAGGGCAGCATGGGAGCTGTCATGTCACATAACAGGAGAGACACATTCCTTTTCCGGTCCGCCAAG
>JAETTS010000790.1 GCA_021769025.1 Enterocloster bolteae | reverse complement strand
CTATGATTCCTGTACAGCCCTTCCTTTTTAAAGAAAGAGTCACGTCCTTCACCGCCGGAATCCGTGTTTTTCCCGCTCTCATGGAAACTGACAGATTCTTGATCTGTAAAATTACATCTTCCTTTTTCATGTCCGTTTCTCCTCCAGAATGTCACGGAGCAGGTCCCCCAGAACGTTCACGCTGATAACCACTATAAGAATACAGATTCCCGGCCAGAACATCATCCCCGGCTTATCCATGTAGCTCCGCCCGTCGCTTATCATCATCCCCCATTCCGGTTCCGGCGGCAGGATTCCAAGTCCCAGAAAAGAATATCCGGAAATAGATAATAAAGCCCCGCCAAAATCAATGGAAAGTACGGAAAGCATCTGGGGAAGAATAGACGGGAAAACGTGATGAATCAAAATAGAACCCCATCCGCTTCCCGCCAGCCTGCCTGCCAGGATGGAAGGGCGGGAGAGCTCTTCTTTTGTGAGATTCCTGGCCATTCTGGCATACCATATCCACCTGGTAAGAAGCAGTGCAATACAGACATTTCCGATTCCCACACCCAGAATACTAACAATGATAAGGACCAGAACCACATCGGGAAAAGCCCGCAGCACATCACTCCCTCTCATAATCAAACGGTCTGCGGCTCCTCCCAGAAAGCCGGATATCATGCCGATTGCTGTTCCGATCACGGACGATGCGGCCGTCACAGCCGCTGCATAGCTCAGGGTATTCCTGCCTCCCCACAGCAGCCTGGCCAGAAGATCCCTCCCCAGGTAATCTGTTCCCAGCGGATGTTCCCCGGACATTCCTGCAAACTTATTCAGTGGATTCACTAAATTGGGATCACAGGAAGACAGCGCCGGAGCCAGGAGACAGGCCGCCGCCAGAAACGCCAGGCACCCGATGCAGCATGCTGCAGTAACTTTTCTTCCCATCTTTCTCATGTCCTGCCTCCTGCCCGGAACTTCGGGTTAAACGCTGCACAAACCAGGTCACACAGCAAATTGGCTGTTACAAAAATCACCGATAAAAGAAGAATGTATCCCTGTATCATAGGATAGTTCCGGGCGGCAACCGCATCCACGCACATCCTGCCAAGGCCAGGCCAGGCGAACACATTTTCCACAATCACAGAGCCGGACAGGATTCCTCCCAGATGAAGCCCCAGGGTAGTAAACACCGGAGTCATGGCATTAGGAATCACATGATGAACCAGCAGAAACCTCTTAGTAAACCCCCTGGCTCTGGCATGAAGCACAAAAGAGCTGCT
>JAETTS010000789.1 GCA_021769025.1 Enterocloster bolteae | reverse complement strand
GTCATTCAGGAAGCAATCATGGGAAAGCTGCACAGCCTGTCAATTGACCAGGAGGAAGAAAACTTCTTAAACGGGGTAAAGGAAGATATCCTCCGGGCGGCCAAGGTTGTAGGAGGAGGGTGCACAGAGGAAGAGATTGATAAAACCATAGAGGAACTGCGTGACCAGCTTATGGACTATGTGGGCATGGCAGCCAGGGAACATGGTGGTGAGAACTGGTACAGCGACCGAATGCGAAAGCTGGGATTACAGATAAGCGAACTAAAGAAGAGGAGAGAAAGCATACGAGAGCAGGAAAAGATAAGGGACGAGTATGAGTATCTGGACCAGGAAATCAGCCGAATCATAGGTGAAACAGGCGGGGCCTCAGGAGCCGAATTTGATAATATCTTCATACGGCAGATCGTCCGGGAGATACGTGTGATATCGAAAAACAAACTTCAAATCCAGCTAAGGACAGGTATGATGTTGGACGTGAATCTGTAAACGAGAGAAGGATTAGAAGATATACTGTTATCAAAATGGAAAACGTTTTCCCAGCCTTGGAGGCTGATATTGCTAATAGGTACCCGGAAAGATAAGATATAAGAACAACAGTAGGCTATAAAAATACTAACAGACCGGACTGCGAGGCCGGATATATCATTATGGAGCAGGTAGAGTATCCCATGATGAGCGGCGGCAATACCATTGCGGTGGCAACTGCCCTGCTGGAAACCGGTCAGGTAAAGATGACTGGACCTGTCACAGAGTTTAATCTGGAGGCTCCAGCCGGCCTGATTCATATTGTTGCAGAGTGTGATATGGAAAGACGAAAGGTGACTAAGGTCAGCTTTGAAAATGTACCGGCATTTCCTGTTTATCTGGATGCGGAGATTGATGTTCCTCATGTGGGGAAAGTTAAGGTTGATATTGCCTGGGGCGGTATGTTTTACTGTTTAATAGATTCTACGCAGTTTAAACAGTACGGACCAGACGGTCTGGAACTGATTCCGAAGAACGGGCGAGAGATTTCCAAGCTTTCCTCATTGATTACAACCGCTGCGATTGAGCAGCTGCCGGTAGCACATCCGGATTACCCGGGTGCCGGTATCACATTGTCTGTTATGCACCAGCCTCCGGTGACACAGGGAACGTATATGCGTACCTCTAAAATGGAGTATGGTTTTGATTGTATATTGAGTATATAGCGTTAAAAATATGAGGAAAAAAGGAACTGCATACACAGATGATAGACTGAAATGTGTATAGCGTTGATATTTATG
>JAETTS010000788.1 GCA_021769025.1 Enterocloster bolteae | reverse complement strand
TTAACCGATTTCACCGAAGAAGAATTAAGATACTGCATTGCCAATGCCTACGATGATAAATTTGACACAGAAGAGATTGTTCCCCTGGTAAAAGCAGACAATGCCTATTATCTGGAACTGTTCCACGGCAATACCATTGCATTTAAAGATATGGCCTTGTCCATCCTTCCCTACCTTATGGTGACAGCAGCCAGGAAAAACCATGTAGACAGCGAAATCGTCATCTTAACAGCCACTTCGGGAGACACAGGAAAAGCAGCTATGGCTGGCTTTGCCGATGTGCCTGGAACTAAAATCATTGTCTTTTATCCCAAAGACGGAGTCAGCCGCGTGCAGGAACTTCAGATGGTGACCCAGAAAGGCGCCAATACCAGTGTCGTGGCAATTCATGGCAATTTTGATGATGCCCAGACCGGGGTGAAGAAGATGTTCGCAGACCCGGAATTGGCAGCAGAACTTGCGGCTAAAGGCTTCCAGTTTTCCTCCGCCAATTCCATCAATATCGGCCGTCTGGTTCCTCAGGTAGTCTACTACGTATACGCATACGCCAGGCTGTTGGCAAACGGAGAAATCAAAGACGGAGAGCAGATCAACGTTACGGTTCCCACCGGCAACTTCGGCAATATCCTGGCTGCCTATTTTGCGAAACAGATCGGAGTGCCCATCAAGACCCTGATCTGCGCTTCCAATGACAACAAAGTGTTATACGATTTCTTCCGAAGCGGAACCTATGACCGCAAGCGGGAGTTTATCCTTACAAGCTCCCCATCTATGGATATCCTGATCTCCAGTAACTTAGAGCGCTTAATCTATTTAAGCACAGGTGGTAACACAGAAGAGACCGCCAGGTTTATGGAGCAGTTAACCGCCACAGGAGAATACACCATCACAGAGGATATGAAGGCCCGAATGGCCGATTTCTATGGCGGTTTTGCCACCCAGGAGGAGGATGCCGCGGCGATCCGCAAGCTGTATGAGAATACGGGCTATGTGATAGACACCCATACAGGTGTGGCATCTGCGGTCTATAACCGGTATCGGAAAGAGGAGCAGGATGAGACCAAGACGGTTATCGCTTCCACTGCCAGCCCCTACAAATTTTCCAAGAGTGTGATGGAGGCTATCAAAGGCACTCTGCCGGATACAGACGAATTTAAGGCCATCGACCTTCTTCATGAGACATCCGGTACGGCCATCCCTGGGGCAGTGGAGGAGATCCGAGGTGCCACGATCCGCCACAATCTGGAATGCGATATTGATCAGATG
>JAETTS010000787.1 GCA_021769025.1 Enterocloster bolteae | reverse complement strand
CTGGGTCTGCTGAAGGATGAACTTCTGGCTGTCAAGGGCGTTCTCGGCAATGTGCGCAGGGAACTTTTCCCGGATGTCCGGAGCATAGTAGCTGCCGACTCAGGGTTCCCAATATTTGGTCAGAGTATAACCCAACGTATAACCTTCCTCTTTTAAGTCAAAAGTAAGTACCACAGGGATATGACTGTTGCGGACTGTTTCCAAGCCGCTGTCCGTGACCTTATATTCCTCATAGAGTGCCCATCCGTAGTAGGTATACTGCGAGAAATCATTTCCATCCGTAACGACACAGGCAAGCTCTGCAAAACTGGCGCAGGATACAAAGCCGGTCGGATCTGTGGAACGGTTGTGCTCCAAGATTGCTTGACGGATAGCGGTCTGTTCGTCAAAAAGGGTGGAATAATCTGGTTCAACAACCTTTGGAATATCGTTTCTGTGCGCTTCAACGAATGTGGAAACATCCTCTGTCCGAATATCAATTCTATCATCGGTCTCATTGTTGACCCTCAGATAGATATACCAAGGAGTCTCGTCTGGAACGCCGCCCACCAGAACATCAAAGAGTTCATCAATCTCATAACGCATGATATACAGACCTGAACCAACCTCACGCCCCTGATACCGCTCAAAATCTGACCAGGTCAATGCGTCTCCCTTTTGTGACAGCGTGACCACATCATCAAGGGTCAGTTTTTCGGCCTGTGAAATCACTCTTATGCTAAGAACATTGCTGAACTGAGCCGGATCGCTCTCCAGAATAAAACCATCATAGGTAATCTCCACAATGTCTCCCACCTGGGGTTCAGGGGACGGAGGCATATTTTTGATGGGAACGCGGAACAGATCGCTGGAGGACAGCTCCCAAGCTCCCTCCACTGGCGTAACCAGGAAGGAGCTATCTTCAATCTCAGTGATTTGCGCCCGAACTGTGCGTTGCTCTTGTGGAAGGTCCTGCTTTGGGTTTGTTGCAAAGCACACCGTCACCACTGCGCAGGCGACAACAGCCACGACTATGACCCAAAACGCCGGTTTTTTATAATTCAGCACATTTTTCACCCTCTCTTTTACGCCAACTTCTCCAAAAGCCAGCGGGCAGATTGTGACCAGCCGCCGCTGGGTGTTGCACTCCAGCAGGGCAGTGGAATACTGCTTTTTTTCGTCCAGATCCATCTGCCGAATGACCTTTTCATCACAGGCCAGCTCAATGTCCCGACACAGCAGTACATAGGCCACCCAGCACAGGGGATTGAACCAGTGGACTGTCAG
>JAETTS010000786.1 GCA_021769025.1 Enterocloster bolteae | reverse complement strand
TAGACCACCATGGCAGAGAGGATTTCATCCCGAGTGTTCATGCTTTGCTCCGCAGCGCTGTAGCCATTTAACTCCACTTCCACTGGGTTTCCTGCCACCATTTGGACGATGTCTTCCCGTACTTCCCCTGCCTTATGCTCAATGCAGTCGGCTACCTCGTTCATGGGACCAGTTTCCGTCCAGTAGTTCTGGCAGCTCCCACGATTCAGGGCATAGCTGACGGAACGGGGATTAAACAGGCTTTCCCCTTCACTGGTACGATAGCCATCGTACCACTGCTTCAGCTCTTCGTAAGGAACCGTGTGCTCTTCATCGCATAAGGCTTTCACTTCCTGCTTTGTGAAGCCGAAGAAGGTATCATAGACGCCATCATTCATAAAGTTGTATTCATCAAACATATTGATGGCGGAGCCACTGGAATACTTGGCAATGGGTAGTACACCGGTCATGTAGGCTAATTCTACATAAGGTTTGTCCTTGAGCAGATCCCGCAGGAATTCCAGAAAGTCTTCTTTGTCCGGTTCGGTAACAAAGCGCCGGTGGAAGATCGCATCCCATTCATCTAGGATGAAGATGAAGGAGTCTTCGGTTGCTTCAAAGAACGAACTGAGACTGTCATATGCCATCGGATCTAAATTGGAGTAGCACTCGCCAAGATCCTGTTTCAACTTATTGCGAATACTGCTAATATAGTCGGCATAGGAACTGCAGTCATCCGGCATTTGGCTGAAATCAATTTTCATCACATTGTACTGATTCAGATGTTCCGGGTAAAAGGTTTTTGGGGGGCTCCCTTCGGAGTCCATCGATGTCTGGGCAATCTTCAGATCGGAAAACAGACTGCCGCTGTCCAAGCCTTTGGTGTAATAGGCGGCCAGCATATTGGCGTTCATGGTCTTGCCAAACCGCCTTGGCCGGGTAATGCAGATGTATTGGTCATTTGTATTGATCCATTTGGATACACGTTCAATCAGTAAGCTTTTATCTACAAAGATTGAACTGTTCCTTGCCCTCTGGAAAAGGATCTTTGGCTGTTCGGTATTCAAATAGTTCATGGTGTATTCCCCCTTTGACTTCCTTTATTATACCCCAGAATAGAGGACTCAGCAATTGAAAGGCGGAAAAAAGCAAGACGAGTCTTTGGGTCTCAAGTACTCTACCCATACCCCACCAAAGAATTATGAATTACCTTGCATTGGCAGGGATCTGCCCTTTTACGACCCAGAAAAAACCAAAGAGATACAGGAGGAATGATTATGAAGAAAAA
>JAETTS010000785.1 GCA_021769025.1 Enterocloster bolteae | reverse complement strand
ACCCAGCAGACGCTAAAACGCAAACTGGCTGCCGCACTGAAAGATGCCCCTCGCAGCGCTCTGGTTACCACCGTTCCTCAGCCAGGTCTTGCCGAGCAGATTGTCGCCGAACAGGAGGAGTACCTGGCCGAGATGAAGGCCGCCATGACGCCTGAGGAACTGGAACAGATGGTGGAGGATACCCTGGCTTTTGACGAGTGGAATGCCTCGGAAAACTCCAATCAGGATATCACTATTCCGGTGGAAAATCTTCCCGAACCGGAGCCGATGCCGGAATTTAACAAAGACGAGGCTGACGGAGCGGTATATTATACCGCTGCTTCCGAGATGGAGAAAATCAGCCTTCACCAGGTTTATTTTGATTCCAGTGCCGTGCCTCAGGAGGACCTGCATTATCTGTCTTTCTACAGCATTCTCCTGAATGAACTGGCTGCCGGAAACTACAGCAAAAGCCAAAAGGATAATCTGATGACACAGTACCTCTACAATTTTGATATTGACTACACTTATCCGGAGAAAGGAAAAAACCAGTACCCCATGCTCCGCATGGAATGGAACTGCATGGCAGAGGATTACGAAGCAAGTCTTCAGCTTTTGCTGGAAATTATGGGCGGATTAAGGCTGGATGATAAAGACGAGCTGATTCGGGTTCTGGACAAATATTTGCCTATCCTGAACTGCTCAAGAAGCGATTCCTTCGAACTGGTGCAAAACCTGGCTAATGCAGGAATAAGCAGGAGCGAAGCGTACAGGGAATATATAAATGGTCAGTACTTTTATGAATTTGCCAGAAAACTGCGGGAACGGCTGGATAATGACCCCGATGCCATGGAAGAGATTGGGGCAAAACTGGATTCAATCCAAAAGCTTATTCTGCACAAAGACCGGATGGTGGTGATGAATATTGCTCCTCAGAATGAGCTGGAGCAAATCTCGTCCGTCTCCAGACAGCTTCTTGGAGAACTTCCTTCTCTGCCGGAAGCCAGGGCAGACTATGAGCTGCCAAAATATCCTGACAGGACAGGTGTGATTGTGGAGAGTGCGAATTACAACACCTTTTCCGTCAGCGATGCCAGCCTGGCTGACGGTTTGTCCGGCAGCTTCTTCCCCTTTGTCATGGCTCTCAACGACCGGTATATTGTTCCCAAAATTCGGTTTCAGGGCCTGGCCTACAGCGCAGCGATGAGCCAATATCAAGATTTGGACCGCATTTACACCTACAGCTACAGCGATCCCAAGGTCGCCGATACCGTGGCAATTATCTATG
>JAETTS010000784.1 GCA_021769025.1 Enterocloster bolteae | reverse complement strand
GATCACGATGTATTCCTGGTTATTTGCCGCTTTTCCGTCGCGATTCAGTGTAAAGGAAAAACGGAGTGTTTCCTCTTCCGGGATGCCGTATTCCGGCATCCCCTGCACCTCTTTCGTAATATAAAGATCTGGCGCTTCAACAGGTTCATTCGTAAATACTGCCCTTTCCGGAACAACATCCCCGGCCTTCACCGTGTGTGCCCCCAGGCCGCTTCCTGCCAGACAACAGATGACGGTCAGGAAGGATAATATTCGGTTGATGTATTTCTTACGTTTCATAATTATCTTGCAGCCCCTCTCAGGTTAAAGAGAGGGGCAATCCTCCTGTCTTTCATCTGTTACTGCTGCTTCACCACTGGATAGAGATCTGTATTCTCACCGAAGAAGTAGGTCTCTCCTATCTTGTACTCTACATCCCCTTCCGTAGTGCCTCCCGGTTTTGTGGACCATCCTAGCAGTGTTTCTGGAGTTGCTACTTGTTCACCCGTATTGCCATATTGTCCATTTTGAACTGTGTGTTTCCCGTACACGTGTGCGACACCCAATGACTTGACTATCTCGCCTTCACCTACGTTAGTATGATAGGAAACTTTACTCCCTTTCTTCACCCAACGTGCATAATAGTATATCTTCCACTGGCCATCCTCAGATTTAGCTCTATTAGCATCTTCCTTCGTCAAAGTCCTTGCCGAACTTCCATCCCAGTATCCTTCTACACTATTGCCGTCCATACTTGGATACCATCCTGCAAAAATATAGCCATCTCTGCTCAGTCTATCTGAATATAGCGGCACGGAATCTCCTATCTTCATACCTTCGTGACCTGCATCTGGAAAAACAACCGGAGAACCAGGCACACCATCATTATAAACAACGGTATATACTTTTTCTTTCTGCCATGTAGCCATATAAGTAATATTATCTGTTACTTTTTCCGCTACAGCCGGAGCCCATCCCATAAAGTCATATCCTTCTCTCTTTGGATCGGCAGGAATCGGCGTTCTCGTTCCCTCTTTGCATTGGTATGTCATATACACCTTATCATTTTCATTTTCAGACAGACCCCACATATATGTCACTGTATACTTCACAGGATTCTGGCAGTTTATCAGCATCAGATTCGGATTTAGTCTCTTCATCTTCTGTGTGCTTTCCGGGGTCAGATCTGTCAGCTTGTAAGTATGGCCAACCTCCTCAGACACCGTCCACAGTGTATTGGACAGATTCAGCCTTGCGAACTGCCCGGCTTTTAGTTGAATCTCCCCAT
>JAETTS010000021.1 GCA_021769025.1 Enterocloster bolteae | reverse complement strand
GGTATACCACTGTTCCCACCCTTGTGGGATTTGTGGCGAAGAAAGAGATGAAACGGTATCCTCTTCTATATAACTGGATGGAGAATGTCCATTGCCTGTTTTTGGATCGGGATAATCTGAAAGAGGGCATGAAGACCATTATCAAAGGAATTGAACAGGTAAAGGCCGGGATTTCCGTTTGGATTTTTCCAGAGGGAACCAGGAATGAGAACGAAGACATCCTGGATATGCTTCCCTTTAAGGAGGGCAGCTTAAAGATCGCAGAGAAATCCGGCTGTCCAGTGATACCGGTAGCCATTTCTGGAACTGCGGAGATATTCGAGAAGCATATCCCCAGAATGAAGAAATCCAATGTGACCATCGAGTTTGGGGAGCCGTTTATGGTGAAGGAGTTGGAACCAGCGAAGAGAAAGTTTGCGGGAGCGCATACCAGGGATACGATTATGGAGATGCTTAAGAAGCAGAAAGAGCAGAACGGATGAGGGAAATCCCTGATGGTAAAGACTAACTGAACCATTGGCACTGGATTGAGAGAATGGGAGGAGAGGACAAGGAACGTGGATCTACTGGAATTGAGAAATGAGCTGGATGGTATTGATAAGGAACTGATACGGCTTTTGGAGGAACGGCTTAAGGTGTGCCAGAAGGTGGCTGCTTACAAGATTGAGACAGGAAAGCCGGTGTTTGACCGGGAACGGGAGAGACAGAAGATCGCTTCCGTAAAGGAGTTGGCCCATGGGGCGTTTAATGAGCAGGCAGCGGAGGAGATGTTCTCCCAGCTGATGACCATTAGCCGTCGCCTGCAGTACCAGATATTGGAGGAACATGGGAAGAAGGCAGACTTAGGATTTGCTATGGTGGACAGCTTGAAGAAGGAACATGTCCGTGTGGTGTATCAGGGAGTGGAGGGAGCCTACAGCCACGAAGCTGCGCGGAAAGTCTTTGGAGATGAGGCGGATGCTTACCACGTAAAGACGTGGGAGGATGCTATGACAGATGTGGAGACCGGGAAAGCAGATTATGCGGTGATCCCCATAGAAAATTCTTCAGCAGGGGCGGTCAGTGACAACTATGACCTGCTAATCCGACACCAGAATGTGATTGTGGCGGAGACATCCCTGCCGGTCAATCATGCTCTTTTAGGCCTTCCGGGGGTATCTCTGGAAGATATTCAGGTGGTGTATTCCCATCCACAGGCACTGATGCAGTGTTCTCAATATTTAAACGCTCATCCCCAGTGGAAGCAGATCAGTGTGGAGAATACGGCTGTGTCTGCGAAAAAGGTGATTGAGGAGAAAAATTGCCATCAGGCAGCGGTAGCCAGTGAAACCGCAGGGAAGCTATATGGCTTGTCAGTTCTGGCACCGTCTATCAATCACAACAAAAGCAATACCACCCGGTTCATCATCCTGGCTAATGAGAAAATCTACACCAGAGACGCAAAGCGGGTCAGCATATGTTTTGAACTGCCTCACAAGATTGGTTCACTCTACAATATGCTGGGGAATTTTATCTATTGTGGAGTTAACATGGTGATGATCGAGTCCAGGCCGATTTTGGAAAGGAACTGGGAATATCGGTTTTTTGTGGATATTGAAGGAAATCTGGGGGATCAGGCGGTTCAGAATGCGCTGCGGAGCATATCGGAGGAAGCCCTCCATGTCAGAATTCTGGGAAATTATTAAATCTTCATGGTTCCGGATGTGGATGCATCGCCATACAGGAAAGGCTGGCGGGATTTACTTTAAGCCTTCGGGGGATACACACGGAATGCAAAAACGGCATTCCGGCGCTGTACGGTCAGCGCAGCAAGTGCGCAGACCTGCCATGAGGGTTTGAGACTTTCATAGTACCCCCCATGTCGCTTTCCCGGCACCACTATGAATGAAAGGGGAACAGTTTACATGAATAGAAAGCCATTGGTATTATATCGGAATTTCAGCCATCAGAGTTTGTTTGACAGGATGGCCGGTCTTCTGATGGAAGACGGGGAGAAGATACCAGCAGATGCCTATGACTGTGCCGGCCAGTTGGTGGAGTTGGCGGCGGATTACGGGTTTCGGGGAAATCTGTGGCATTGTTTCCTGGCACTATGTTTGGCAAACCACGAAAATGCATACAGCGTATCCTGTGAGATCCGAGGGGATATGGGAGGGACGCTGTCTGATCTGGCCAGACAGGATTTCTCTACATTGAAGGAATTGTTTAACCAGGATATCACAAGGCTGGATGGGGGATGCCCCGGTTCTTCCATCTGGAAGGATCTGGCCTCCTATGTGCCTTCAGGGAGCGGAAGCAGAATCTTCAATGAGCGAGTCAGAGACCGGATCATTGAACTTTCCGTGGCTCTTGGCCAGGCATCGGATGTCCAGGAGTTTCAAGCCGCTGTCACTCAATTTTACCGGGAATTTGGTGTGGGTAAATACGGATTAAACAAGGCTTTCCGGATCAAGGAAGACGGGCATGAAGCCAGGATAGAACCCATTGTCAATGTAGACCATGTGTATCTGGATGATATTGTAGGCTACGAAAGCCAGAAGAAGAAGCTAATTGAAAATACAGAAAACTTTATACAGGGAAGAGGAGCCAACAATGTGTTGCTGTTTGGAGATGCGGGAACAGGGAAGTCTTCCTGTATTAAAGGCATTCTCAATGCATACTATGGGCAGGGACTACGTATTGTGGAAGTCTACAAGCATCAGTTCCATGCCTTGTCCTCTGTGCTGGAGCAGGTACAGGATAGAAACTATCGTTTTATTGTCTATATGGATGACCTTTCTTTTGAAGAAAGTGAGTTGGAATATAAATATTTAAAGGCGATTATTGAAGGCGGTTTAGGAAGGCGGCCTCAGAATGTGCTGATTTATGCCACCTCCAACCGACGGCATCTGATTCGGGAGCGGTTCAGCGACAAGAGAGAGCTGGATGATGAGCTGCATGTAAATGATACGGTGCAGGAAAAGCTGTCTCTTGTGGCAAGATTCGGTGTGACCATCTATTTCGGGTCTCCGGAAAAGAAGGAATTCCAGAAGATTGTAAAGGTTCTGGCAGAGAGGAATCATATCCGGATGCCGGAGGAGGAACTGTATAGGGAGGCAATCCGCTGGGAGATGAGCCATGGCGGATTATCCGGCCGGACAGCTGCTCAGTTTATCACGTATCTGATGGGAAAGCAGTGAGAAAACAGAAGTCCATTGACAGGAAAATGGAGGGAGAAGAATGGCAGCACATATTTTTGCGGCCATAGATGTAGGTTCTTTTGAGTTGGAACTCTGTATCTATGAGGTGTTATCAAAAAATGAGATGCGTCAGATTGACCATCTCCGGCATATGATTCCTTTGGGAAAGGATACGTACCGGACAGGAAAGATCAGTTTTCAGTTGATTGATGAGATATGCCAGGTGTTGGAGCGTTTTTCACAGGTCATGAAGGCATATCGGGTGGAGGCTTTCCAGGCCTACGCCACAACTGCCATGAGGGAGGCAAAGAATAACCAGATTGTCCTGGATCAGATAAAGGTGCGGACCGGCATTCCAGTCCGGATTTTAAGTAACTCTGAACAGCGGTTTCTCGGATATAAGGCTATTGCCATGAAAGAGGCGGAATTTCAGAAGATTATTCAAAAAGGAACAGCCATTGCGGATGTCAGCTTCGGAAGCATGCAGCTGTCTCTGTTTGATAAAGACCGCCTGGTAGCCACCCAGAACATTCCCATGGGGATTCTAAAGATCCGGGAAATTCTTGGGGAAATCCATGTGGATAATGAGACGGAACAGACGATTATTGAGGATCTGGTGGACAATGAACTGTACGCGTTCAAAAAGATGTATCTGAGGGACAGGGATATCAAGCATCTGATCGGGATTGGCGAAAGCATTCTGTATGTTGCCAGGGATGTGCTAAAGGGAGGAAGGACAGACCGCATCACAGCTGCGGAATTTATGGCATTCTATCAGAGGCTGACGAAGCTGTCCTTATACCAGATCGAGGATACCTTTGGGGTAAATGAAAACTATGCGAAACTGATCATCCCAGGGGTGATTATCTACAAGCAGATTCTTAAGCTGACCGGGGCGGAGGTGCTGTGGGTTCCGGGAATCCGCCTGTGTGACGGGATGGCTGCGGAGTATGCACAATCTATAAAATGCCTGAAATTCAGCCATAATTTTGATGACGATATCATCACTGCATCCAGGAATATGGCGAAGCGGTACCGTTGCAACACCACTCACGGCCTTTGCATCGAGAATTATGTGGCAGCCATATTCGATGCCATGAAAAAATATCATGGCATGGGTTCCAGAGAGCGTCTTCTACTGAGAATTGCCACGGTGATTCACGATTGCGGTAAGTTTGTCAGCCTGAGAGACTCAAGCCCCTGCGGATATGATATTGTCATGTCAACCGAGATCATCGGGCTGTCTCATCAGGAGCGTCAGGTGATTGCCAATGTGGTACGGTATAATATAGAGCCATTTGACTATGAGAAGACGGATATCGTGGTGGCCAAGCTGACAGCGATCTTAAGGCTGGCCAATGCTATGGACAGAAGCCACCATCAGAAAATGTCGGATTGCAAGATCAATGTAAAGGACAATGAACTGGTGATTTCCACTGGTTATTCCGGTGATTTGAGCCTTGAGATCAAGGAAATCCATGGAAAGACGGAGTTTTTTGAAGAGATTTTTGGAATCCGTCCAGTTGTGAAACAAAAAAGGAGGGTGTAAAAGGTGGCAGAGTTAGACAGCCGTTTTGTGAAAGCGGAACATTATGTGAATCGGGAATTAAGCTGGCTGGATTTTGATTATCGGATTCTGGAAGAGGCCAGAGATAAAAGCCTGCCGCTGTTTGAGCGCCTGAAGTTTTTAAGTATCACAGCATCCAATCTGGATGAGTTTTTTATGGTGCGTGTGGCATCGCTAAAAGATATGGTACATGCCAAATATACAAAGCCGGATATCGCCGGACTGCAGCCGTCTGCCCAGCTGGAAGCCATCGGAGAGAAGACCCACCGGCTGGTGGAAATGCAGTACTCCACCTACAACCGCTCTCTTCTTCCTGCTTTGCGTCAGAGCGGCTTGCGGATTGTGGCAAGGCATGAAGAACTGACAGAGGAGGAAGGCAGGTATGTAGACCGGTACTTTAAGGAGAACGTATTTCCGGTGCTGACTCCTATGGCAGTAGATTCTTCCAGGCCTTTTCCTCTGGTTCACAACAAATCCTTAAATATTGCAGCCATATTAAAGAAAAAAGAAGGGGACAGCGAACTGGATTTTGCGATTGTCCGTGTGCCCGGGGTGCTTTCCAGGATTGTGGAAATCCCGGAAGCAGAGGGACAAGCAGTGATTCTCCTGGAAGAAGTCATCGAGCGGAACATTCAATCCTTATTTTTAAACTATGATATCATCACCGCCCATCCGTTCCGTATTATGCGGAACGCGGATTTGACCATTGACGAGGAAGAGGCGGAGGATCTGCTGAAAGAGATTGAGAGACAGTTAAAGAAGCGCCAGTGGGGTGAGGTAATCCGGATGGAGATAGAGGAAGATGCGGATAAGCGGGTGTTAAAGCGGTTAAAAAAAGAATTTGACATTCATTCCGGGGATATATACGAGATTGCCGGGCCTCTGGATCTGACTTTTTTGATGAAAATGTACGGGATGAAAGGATTTGACCACTTGAAAGCCCCTTCCTACACTCCTCAGCCGAACCCGGCTCTGATGAATGAGGATGATATTTTCACCAATATTCGAAAAGGAGATATTCTGCTGCATCACCCATATGAAAGCTTTGACCCGGTGGTTCGGTTTATAAAAACAGCGGCCCGGGATCCGGAAGTTCTGGCCATCAAACAGACCCTGTACCGTGTCAGCGGCCACTCGCCTATCATTGCCGCTTTGGCTGAGGCGGCGGACAATGGCAAACAGGTGTCAGTTCTTGTAGAGCTGAAGGCAAGGTTTGATGAGGAGAACAATATTAACTGGGCCAAGATGTTGGAGAAGGCGGGGTGCCATGTAATATACGGTCTTCTGGGACTGAAGACCCACTCCAAGATCACGTTGGTGGTGCGCCGGGAAGAGGATGGAATCCGTCGGTATGTCCACCTGGGAACCGGTAATTACAATGATTCTACGGCAAAGCTGTACACAGACTGCGGGCTTTTCACCTGCCATCCTCAGATTGGGGAGGATGCTACGGCTGTGTTTAACATGCTGTCTGGTTATTCGGAACCCTTAAACTGGAATCAGTTAAGTGTTGCGCCGATCTGGCTGAGAAAGCGTTTCATGCGCATGATTCAGAGGGAGACTGCTTATGCTGCCTCTGGCCGCACAGCCAGGATCATTGCAAAGGTAAATTCCCTGTGCGACCGTGAGATCATCGGCGCTTTGTATGAGGCATCCTGTGCAGGTGTGAAGATCGACCTGATTGTCAGGGGAATCTGTTGCCTGAAGGCAGGCATTCCCGGCTTAAGCGAGAACATATCTGTGCGTTCCATTGTGGGCAATTTTTTAGAGCACAGCAGAATCTTCTATTTTGAGAATGATGGAGCGCCGGAGATCTATATGGGAAGCGCAGACTGGATGCCGAGAAACTTAGACCGCCGTGTCGAGATTCTGTTCCCCATTCTGGATGAGGAGTTGAGGAAAAAGGCTATGCATATCCTTAATGTGCAGCTGGAAGATAACGTAAAAGCCCATGTGCTTATGCCAGACGGAACCTATCAGAAAATTGACCGGAGGGGAAGGGCTTCCGTAGGGGCCCAGGACACCTTCTGTCAGGAAGCGGTAAGGACTGTAAAATCAATCCATGATAGCTACGATCCGGTGAATACCAGGGTATTTGTGCCCATTGAGAACCAGATTTAAACGCTTATTCCGTCTGTTTCCATTTTTGTAATAAAAAATTAGAGCACATGTCCAAAGAACATGATATAATGAGCGTTAGGAAAGAGTAAACCAATGCGAAAGGAGGCCCATCGTGCCGCAAATCAACATTTTGGTAGTCGATGATGAAAAAGAGATCGCTGATCTGGTAGAAATTTACCTGGTCAGCGATGGATATAAAGTATTTAAAGCAGACAGTGCAGCAGCCGGCCTGGAGATTTTAGAGCAGGAAGATATCCACATGGTGCTTCTGGATATCATGATGCCAGGTATGGACGGCCTGGAGATGTGTAAGAAGATCAGGGAGAACAACAATATCCCGATTATTATGTTAAGCGCCCGCTCTACAGACCTAGATAAGATTCTGGGCCTTGGGACAGGGGCGGATGACTATGTAGTAAAACCCTTTAACCCCTTGGAACTGACAGCCAGAGTCAAATCTCAGCTCCGCCGTTATACTCAGCTGAATCCCAACAGCCATGCCAGGGAGACAGCAAAGAATGAGATCACCATAAAGGGGCTGGTGATCAATAAGGATAACCACAAAGTTACCGTATACGATGAGGAGATCAAGCTGACGCCCATTGAATTCGACATCCTTTATCTCCTGGCATCCAATCCGGGAAAAGTATTCAGTACGGATGAGATTTTTGAAAAAGTATGGAATGAAAAAGTCTATGAAGCCAATAATACGGTTATGGTACATATTCGCCGTCTCCGGGGAAAAATGAAAGAAGACACCAGAGAAAACAAGATCATCACCACAGTGTGGGGGGTAGGATACAAAATTGAAAAATGATATGAGCCGCCGCTACCATATCCGGGTAATTACCAATATTCTCTACAGCGGGGGGGTCTCTTGTCTGGTAATTGTATTTTTGGTTACCAACTTAACCATGCTGGGAGAGTATGCAGCAGAGAGCGGGAAGGAAGGAAGCCTGCTGTCAATCTTTTACCAGCCGGACACGGTGATCATCCTGCTGTATGTTCTTATAGGGATTCTGGTATTTGCGATGGCATTTCTCCTTCTTCAGGGACGATCCATGAGTTACATTGCCAAGATTTCTGCGGCTATGAGAAATATCTCCGACGGAGACTTAAACACTACAGTGGAGGTGGTAGGCGACGATGAATTTGCCGATATGGCGGCGAACCTAAACCGGATGGTAGAGGAGATCCGGGAACTGATGGATAAGGAGAGAGAATCCGAGCGGACGAAAAATGAGCTGATCACCAACATTGCCCATGATCTGCGGACTCCATTGACCTCAATTATTGGCTATCTGGAGCTTTTGTCCAACGGGGCATCCATCGATCCGGATATGCAGAAGAAATACATAGATGTCACCTATACCAAGGCCAAGCGCCTGCAGAAGCTGATTGAGGATCTGTTCGGCTTTACGAAGCTTAACTATGGAAAGATCTCCATGCGTGTCTCAAAAGTAGATATTGTGAAGCTTTTAAGCCAGCTTCTGGAAGAGTTTTATCCGACATTTATGGAGAGAGGGTTAGCCTATGAGCTTCAGAGTAATGTACCGTCCAAAGTGATCAAAGCAGATGGGAATCTGCTGGCCCGTCTGTTTGACAACCTGATCAATAATGCAATTAAATATGGAACAGAAGGAAAACGAATCTTAGTAAAGGTTCATGGAACGGACACTATTGTCACCGTATCGGTTACGAATTATGGGTATGTAATTCCAAAGGAGGAACTGCCTCTTTTGTTTGATAAGTTCTATCGAGTGGAACAGTCCCGCTCTGTCAATACCGGGGGAACCGGATTGGGACTTGCCATTGCAAAAAATATTGTAGATATGCATGGCGGAACGATTCACGTTACCAGTGACCTGAAAGGAACCGTATTTACTGTGAAACTGAAAGTAAACTTTGATATCAACCGGGAAAACTTTGGAGGGCTGGAGGAACGTTATGAATAAAAAATGTAGATTATGGATAGGACCGCTGATATGGATGCTGGTCCTATCTGCCGTTTTTCCCTCATTGGGCGCAGATACAAAGGAACCGGCCTATGGGGATGAAATCTCCATGGATATCACCTATGGGTACGGAGACAACGCAAAAGGCGGAAGGTATATTCCGGTGGAGGCATCTCTGGTCAACACGGGAAGCCAGGAATTCCAAGGGAATATCCGGGTTCTGACGATGGAATCTGATTATGATATCTACCGGCATGTATTTCCGGTGTCAGTGCCAGCAGGAGGCCAAGAGAACAAGAAGATGTATCTTCCTATTGGAAACCGGGTGGATCAGATGTTTGTGGAGCTGGTGGATCTGGATGGGAAACAGGTGATACACAAACGGGTCAAGTTGAATTTCAGCCTGGATGTGCCGGAGCTTTTCATCGGAGTCTTAAGTGATACGCCAGAAAAGATGGGGGCATGGGATGGAATCGGGGTGGACTATGGTATGCTGCGGACCAAGACCGTGGAATTTTCCACAGATACCTTTCCGGAAGAGTCCATTGGACTGGATATGATTGACGTACTTTTGATCAGCAACTATCGGATCCGGGACCTGTCGGAAAGACAGAACCGGGTTTTAGTGGAGTGGGTTCGCGGCGGGGGAACCATGATCCTTGGGACTGGGATGAGGGCAGACGATACCCTGGGCCGGTTTGCGCCGGAACTCTTGGAGGAATCTTATGAGCCGCCAAAGGTGGAGCAGGTCAACATGGGGGCAGAGTATGCCCGGGAAAATCCAGGGGATTCCACGATGGAACTGCCCTGTGTGGATTTCTCTCTGTCTGGAGGCAATGTGATTCTGGCGGATGAGGACAGAACCCTTCTGGCCTCTGCCGTGTACTCCAAAGGAATTGTTGCGGTTGCTGCCTATGATTTTGCAGATATCGACACATTTTGCCGGGAAAATCCTTCTTTTTTGGATCTGATTTTAACAGAAGTGTTGGGGACAGACAAGATCAACCGCCTGGCAGAGAGTGTGTACAGTGGCAATTCCAGCCAGTATTGGTCGGTACGGACCATGACCAATACTGGCAACCGGAAGGCTCTTCCGAATCTGGGACTTTACGTTCTGGAAGTGGCTATCTATGTGTTTCTGGTGGGAATCGGGCTGTACATTTTCCTGCGGCAGAGGGAGATGACGGAGTTGTACCGGGCAGGGGTTGTAGTGCTTTCCCTGATGTTTACTGTGCTTTTCTATCTCATGGGAAGCAAGACCAGGTTCCGGGATAGTTTCTACACCTATGCCCAATTTTTGGAAACCTCGGAGAGCACAGTCAGCGAAACCACGTATATGAATATCCGTGCCCCGTACAATAAGCTTTATACGGCCTATCTTACAGCGGACTATTGGGTTAAGCCTATAACCAGAAGCTATTACTATGAGATCGGTTCCCTGCCCAAGTTCACAGGGGCGGAAGAATATCGGATCGCCATTGATCACCAGCCGGATCAGACGGCTGTGTCCATGCAGAATATTCCGGCGTTTGAGCCTCGCTATTTTCAATTAAGCAAGGTGGAGGACAATGGAGAGAAAATCGGCTTTTATGGGGACATTGAGGTGGACAGAAACGGGATACAGGGAGAGATAACCAGCAGTTTTAAAGAGAAGATGGAAAACTGCGTGGTTCTCATGTATGATAAGCTGATCTATCTTGGGGATATGGAACCGGGAGAGACGAAATCGCTAAAGGATTTTCCGGTGCTGGAATATCCCAGGAATCATACCTACCAGATTGCGTCCTATATCTCCGGAAGAGGACAGTTTGAGGAGGGAGATATTGAAGATCGGGAGTATGTGGATGCAGTGGAAAAAGCCAGCCTCTTAGAATTCTATCTGGATCATTATATGCCGACGTACACGCCAAATGCCAGAATTATCGGGATACGGGCCAACGGAGACAGCAAACGGACCTTTTTAAAGACTGCCATGGCACAGGGATACACGGTGGCTTCCTCTATTGTACCCGTTTATTCCAGCGAGGATGAGGTTCTGTATCGTCCGGCGGTGGTTCGCAGCCCAGCCGTACTGGGTGGAAACTATGATGAAGCTTCCAACTCGTTGTATGGGGTGGATCCGGTGACATTGGAATATTCCCTGGGCAACGATGTGAGGATCGAGAGATTAAAATTTGACTATGTGTCGGAAGTATTTGTGAATCAGGGAGGCACAAGCCAGGTGGCTTCTTTCGCAGGCAATATCTATTTTTACAACCATAACACGGGAAGCTTTGACAAGAAAGACTCTCTGAAACTGGAATATGAGTCTGATGAGTTGGCTCCGTATCTGTCACCGGGAAATACGATCATCGTACGGTATGTATATGAGAATATGACCGAGTATAACTGGGATGTTCTGCTTCCCATGCTGAATATTATAGGGAGGAGCCGGGATGCTAAAGATTGAACAGCTTAAAAAACGGTATGGGCAGTCTGTCGCTCTGGACGGGCTGAGTATGACGGTGGATGACGGAACCTTATATGGCTTTGTAGGGCCTAATGGGGCAGGAAAGACTACCACCATCAAAATTATCACAGGCCTGTTGATTCCAGACAGCGGAACGGTGACCATAGATGGCATTGATGTAACCAGGGAGCCGGAGCGGATACGGGAACAAATCGGGTATGTGCCGGATTTTTTTGGGATCTATGACAATCTGAGGGTATCGGAATATATGGAGTTTTTTGCATCCTGCTATGGCTTGTATGGATTGAAAGCCAGAAGGCGTTGCATGATGCTGCTGGAGCAGGTGAAGCTGGACGAAAAGGCTGATTTTTATGTGGAAGGCCTGTCAAGAGGCATGAAGCAGCGGCTAAGCCTGGCCCGCTCCCTGATTCACAATCCGTCTTTGCTGATCATGGACGAGCCGACAGCAGGACTGGATCCCAGAACCCGCCTGGAATTCAGGCAGATCCTTAAGGAACTGAAAGAGCAAAAGAAAACCATCTTAATCAGTTCCCATATTCTGCCGGAGCTGTCGGAGATATGTACGGATATTGGGATTGTGGATCAGGGAAAGGTAGTGCTGGAAGGTACTATGAAAGACATTTTAAGCCAGATCAATATTAGCCGCCCCTTGACCATATCCATAAGTGGAAGCCCAGATACGGCTATCAAAATCCTGGGAAGCCATCCGGATGTGGAGACCGTTACCATCCAGCAGGAAGATATTGTGGTCAGCTTTCGCGGAGACAGACAAAGTGAGATCCTGCTGTTGAAACAATTGGTAGATGCCAATGTAAGGGTCTATGGTTTCGTGAGAGAGAAAGGGAGCCTGGAGTCGGTATTTATGGAGATTACCAATCATACGGAGGAAAGGCTGGTGTTGATTCATGAAGGTTAATCCAGTATATAAGCAGGAAATAAAGGTCAGTGCCAGATCCTTTCGTTTTCCACTGGTGATTCTTTTGTTCAATGGCGTGCTGGCATTGGTGGCGCTGCTCAATATGTATTCGGTCATCACACAGGTGAGACGAACAGCGGAGATTCAGTATTCCAGCTTTGTCAACCTGTATGTGTTTGTGGCAATTGTGGAGTTTGCCCTTCTTCTGTTTCTGATTCCGGCGATTACGGCAGGCAGTATCAGCGGAGAACGAGAGAGGCAGACCTTGGATCTGATGCTGACTACCAGGATGAGTCCTATGGAGATTGTGCTGGGGAAGCTATTCGCCAGTCTGTCAACCACCCTCCTTCTGATCGTGTCAAGCCTTCCGATTCTGTCGCTGTCGTTTGTCTACGGAGGAATCCTGTTGAAAGATATCCTGTTGCTTTTCGTCTGTTATAGCGTTACAGGGTTTTTAACAGGAAGCATCGGTCTCTTCTGCTCTGCCTGTTTTAAGAAGTCCGCCATTTCAACGGCGGCCAGCTATTGCCTGACAACTGCTGTGGTAGCTGGAACCGTAGCGGTGAACCATCTTGCTTCCTTATTTTTTAACATAACACAAACCCAGGAAGGCGGAGGAAGCGGCGGATTTTTTTACCTGCTTTTAGCCAATCCGGCCTCTGTTTTCCGGATGGCCCTAAGCGGCCAGATGGGCAGGGAACTGGAACTTGCAGGTCTGCTGCCTTGGCTGACCTACAGACCAGACAATGTGATTACAGAACATTGGATGGTCTTTGGCATCCTTGTACAGATGGCAATTGCATTCTTGCTTTTGTGGATGGCAGCCAGACAGATGGAACCTTGGAAACGAAAGAGGAAGAGAAAGCGGTAGGGAAAAGGTATGGTTTTATTGTGCAGAGAACAAACAGGGAACGCTGGAGCCAGGGAGATACAGATATTGCAGTACAGAAGCATGGATAGCCTGGCGGTGATTCCGGAAAAGATAGAGAATGCTTTTGTGACAGAGTTATCCCCATACCTGTTTTCGGAACATGGAAGGAATCAGGAGAATGGTTTCTGGTGGTCAGATACAGAGGGGCGGATTGGAGCAGAACAGGCCTATAGGTTTCCGGTGTTGGAAGGAAGCCTTTTAGAGGAACTGCACCTGCCCCCTTCCCTTAGAAAAGTTGGGGCCTATGGGTTTTACAACTGTGAACGAATACGGAAGCTGGAAGTATACAGCCGTACCCTTGACTGGGGAACGGGTGTCTTCACAGGTTGTAGTGGGATAACGGATCTGACAATTCATGTGGATGAGAATCAGAAATCTTCCATGAAGGAAATCTTAAATGAACTGCGGCAGACCTTGTGGGTCACCTATCTTGGAGCGGAGGAGGCCAGGCTGATTTTTTCAGAATTTTTCGAGGAGGCAGTGGAAAACACACCGGCCAGAATTCTGGTGACCAACACCCATGGGTGCGGAAAGCGATATCGGAATGCATTTGTGGGCACACAGTTCCAGTTTGGGGAATATGACAGCCTGTTTGCTCATGTTCAGGTACAGGAGAAGGCAGAATTGGCGGCGGCTGTTGCGCTGGGAAGGCTTCGCTATCCTTACCGGCTGTCAGAGAGATACCAGAAGATGTATGAAGAATATTTGAAGGAGCATGCTGTGATGGCTGCCTGCCAGACTGTGAAGCGTCAGGACATGGCTGAACTTCGGTGGCTGATGGATCATCTGGATTTTGATTCCGGACAGATGGAAAAGGTGATTAAGGAAGCAGGAACATCCGGTACAGCCGGGATGGTCAGCTACCTGATGGATGAGAAAAAGAAAAAAGGAAATGTGAAACGGCGGCGCTTTACATTATAGAGGAGGCAATCCATGACTGACCCTACAAGACAGCAGCAGTTGGAAGAACTGGATATGGTAATGCTGTGTACCCAGATTCTGTCCAACACCCGAAATGAGTTGTATGTCCATATGCATTTTTTGGATATTGCGTTGAGCAGCCTCGGGTTTCAGGCGGATTGGTCTGCCGGCCTTATGGGAACCGACGGTTATACGATTTATTACAATCCGGATCAGTTATGTCGCATGTACCGGCAAGGAAGGGTGTATGTCAACCGGGCTTACCTTCACATGGTACTTCACTGCCTGTTCTGCCATCCGGATACCAGGGGGAGGCGGGGCAGTGAATACTGGAATCTGGCCTGCGATATTGCTATGGAGTCGGTGATTGACAGTCTCCATAAGACCTGTACCCATGTGGCACCCAACCCATTTCGGCGAGACATCTACCTGCGGTTTGGAAAGCAAATGAAGGTTCTGACTGCGGAGGGGATCTATCAGGTCCTTAAAGACTGGGACCTGTCCAGGCAGCAGTATGAACGGCTTGTGGCGGAATTTTTGGTGGATGACCATAAGCTGTGGGAGAAAGAGAACCCTAAAAGCCAGATGATCCCAAGACAAAACACCTGGGATGACAGGCGGGAGAAGATCCAGGTAGAGATGGAAGCCATGTCCAGGGAAGCGTCCAAGTCAGATGACAACGACAGCCTTCTGGAACAGGTGCGTATCGAAAACAGAGAGCGGTATGATTACAGGGCGTTTCTTAAAAAGTTCGCGGTTCTGAGGGAGGAGATTCAGATCGATGAAGATTCTTTTGACTATATCTACTATACTTATGGGATGAATCATTATGGGAATATGCCTCTCATTGAGCCGTTGGAGTCCAAGGAGGTATCCCGGATTGAGGATTTTGTCATTGTCATTGATACATCCATGTCCTGTTCAGGAGAATTGGTCAGGCGCTTTCTGGAGGAGACTTACTGTATTTTAAGTGAAACAGACTGCTTTTTTCGAAAGGTGAATATCCACATTATCCAGTGTGATGACCGTTTGCGCAGCGACGTGGTGATCACCAGCCTTCGGCAGATGGAGGATTATATAAAGGGACTCACTATAAAAGGAAAGGGAGGAACCGATTTCAGGCCGGCGTTCGAATACGTCAATAGCTTGTGCGCCCAGGGGGCATTTACCAAAT
>JAETTS010000783.1 GCA_021769025.1 Enterocloster bolteae | reverse complement strand
CGCTGGCAGGTGTGGGCACCTTATGAGAATGTGTTTGTGGATACATCCAAGTTTTATTCTACGCTTAAGAAGGTGTCTATGGAGGTGGCAGCTGTGCTGTGTGTGCCGGAGGACTGCAAGGTTCGGGCAAAGGTATGGACTTATATGGCAGCGGGGATTTATCTGAACGGGAAGTTGGCTGGGAAGGTGGAATACCCGGTGTATAAACCGATCTCCAACAGGGAGGTTACTCTTTCTCTAAAACAGGGGGAGAATCTTCTTCTGTTTGTCTGCGAGAATCTTGGGGTGCGGGATACCAGAAATATCTTAGGGTTACAGATTTTGGAGAGGCAGGATGAGATTCAGGTGGTGCTGGCAGATGGGAGTCTGCAGGAACAGGTGTATGAGGATGAAGCGTTTCTTGCGGCGTGCAGGCCAGAGGATGGGGCGGTCGTTTTTCCTAAGGAGGCTGGGGAAGGGGTTCATGTATTCTGCCCTTGGGACAGCCCGGATTTCTTTGAGGCCCATAGGCCGGCCAGGGAGTTGGATGTGAAGGGGATGGAGAAGGTTCCGGTTCCGGAGGAGATTATCGGGGTTAATGTCTCGGTTGCGAGAGAGAAGTATACACTGGAGAGGACACTGGAGTTTGCTGAGAGGAACCAGCCGCAGTATTCGGAGGATGTTTCCTGGACCGGTAAGGATAAGCTGGATGAGGTGATGAGGCGGATTGCACAGGTGAAGAGCCTGAACCGGGGGGAGTTTGGATTTGCCATTATGAATCTTCTGGCAAGGCGGTATCTGGGACAGGAGACGAAAGAGGATCGGGAGCTTCTGATGGAGGATCTGGCACGGATTGAGGAGCGGGTGGATTGTGCGGATTTTCTGATCTGCGGTTTAGTTCGTTATATCAAGATATTTGGCATGGATGAGGAAATGGGAAAACGGGTGAAGGAGGCTCTTTTAAATTTCCGATACTGGATGACCATGGAGGGGATGGATGCCATGTGCTTCTGGAGCGAGAACCATGCTATGATGTTCTATTCTTCTGCTATGTTTGTGGGGGAAATGTATCCAGATGAGTACTTCCCACGTGCTAAGATGACGGGAAGGGAGCTTTCTGCTTATGGAAAGGAGAAGCTTCTGGACTGGCTTGGGGATCTGGAGGATTATGGGTACGAAGAGTTCTTGAGTGCGGTTTATATGTGTGTGACATTTGCAGCACTTCTCAATCTGGTTGATTTTGCGGAAGCCGAGATCGCACAGAGGGCGAAAAAGCTGTGTGACCTTTTG
>JAETTS010000782.1 GCA_021769025.1 Enterocloster bolteae | reverse complement strand
GAAAAAAAATGCAGGAGAGGCAATGGAAACATTAAAGAAAGAAGCAGGAATCAATGGCTGCATTATTTTATCCACCTGCAATCGTCTGGAAATCTGGGTGAGCAGGGATGAGGATGCGGAAATATCCCTCTATGACTGCCTGTGCAGGCTGAAGGGAATTGAGGATGATTCCTATGAACCTTATTTTATAAAAAGGGAGAATCGGGAGGCAGTAGAGCATCTGTTCTATTTGGCAAGCGGGCTGAAATCACAGATTATGGGAGAGGATCAGATTCTGACCCAGGTGAAGGATGCCTTAAGTCTTGCAAGAGAGTGTTATGCGACAGATAGTGTGCTGGAAGTACTGTTCCGCATGGCTGTTACGGTGGGGAAGAAAATTAAAACGGAGGTACCCTTTGCCCATGGAAATCCGTCGGTTATCCACAAAGCCATTCAGTTTCTGGAAGAACAGGGATATTCCATTCGGAATAAGGTCTGCCTGGTAATCGGAAATGGAGAAATGGGGAAGGTGGCTGCCCAGACTCTTCGGGAATGGGGCGGAGACGTAACCGTGACGATTCGACAGTACAGAAGCGGAGTAGTGAATATTCCCCTGGGCTGCAAACGGATCAACTACGGTGAACGTATGGAGTATCTGCCGCAGTGTGATTTGGTGGTGAGTGCAACTGCCAGTCCAAACTATACATTGAAGGAAGAACTTTTTGATGGAATTGTTTGTAAGGAAAATCTGGTGCTGATTGATTTGGCAGTGCCGCGGGACATTGATCCTGCCTTGGGAGCAAGAGAGGGGATTACTCTTTATGATATGGATACCTTCCGCATGGCGGAAGTGCCTAAGGAACTGGAAGAAAGCCTGGAGGCGGCAGGCGCAATCGTCCGGGAGCAGATGGATGAATTTTATCTGTGGCTGGACGGACGGGATGTGATTCCAAGGATTCAGGAAATCCGGGAAGAAGCCGTTCACGATCTGAACCTCCGTATTGCAAAAATACTAAAGAACACACCCATGGAATCATCTGACCGGGAGAAACTGGAGCGAGCAGTGGATACAGCCGCAGGAAAGGTTGTGAATAAACTGATCTTTGGTCTTCGGGACAGTCTGAATCAGGAGGTTTTTCTGGAATGTGTGGCCGGACTGGAGCGGATTTATGAGGAATAAACGATATTTTCCTATGTTTGTGGATTTATCCGATAAAAATATTGTTGTGGTTGGGGGCGGGAATATCGCCACCAGAAGAGTCAAAACCCTTCTGCAGTTTACCAGAAATGT
>JAETTS010000781.1 GCA_021769025.1 Enterocloster bolteae | reverse complement strand
GCTGGATGATCTAGCAGACTTAAGATTTGGCGTCAGGGTTGACCATCAGGGAGTAAGGCTTGATGATTTCCATATTACCCAGATGGGAGAAAAACTGAATGCAAATCTGTCTAATCGGGTTTACTTGGGCGATGCCATTTTTCTGGTCGGTTTAAGCTGTGGGAATAGGGAGTTTCTGAACGGGTTGGAAAATGCCCTTACGCATCCAAAGTTTTCCGTGTTTTTGGGCAGGCGCTCCTGCCCTCCGACCCAGCCTCTGGTCTTGGGAATACGGAACCGGGATTTATACCAGGCTCTTCTGGAGGAGGAGTGGCTTGTACCGGATTGGAGGAGGGGCGCGCAGTTTCGCTTTTTGGATGAAGTGCATCTGAGGATTGTGGTGGATGACACACAGGGGGGAGCCATCAAAAAGGATGTGCCAAGATCTTTTTCTCCGTTTAAGCGGGAATACGGATACCGGTACTTAAGGGAGATGCCCAGAAAAATAGTGGCCAAAGGAGAGTGTACTGTTTCAACGGAACATGACCCTATGATGGAATTGAGGTGAGGTTTATGTATCTTTCGAGAGTTGAGTTAGATGTGTCGAGAAGAAAAACTCAGATTGCACTTGTTTCCCCCAATAAAATCCATGGCGCTGTGGAGGAGGCATTTGTCCGGAAACAGGACAGGAATCTGTGGCGGATCGACAGGCTGGGAGGCCGGACATATCTGCTGATCGTAAGCGCTGAAAAGCCGGATCTCTCAAAAATAGCTGTTCAGTTTGGATTTGACAATGACTGTGGGGAATCAAAGGAGTATGATAGGTTGCTGGAGCACATCCAAACAGGTTCAAACTGGCATTTTCGTCTGACAGCCAATCCAGTTCACAGCATTCAAGGTGGGAAGAAAAGAGGAAAGATTGTGGCTCACACTTCGGAAAAGTATCAGCTGGAATGGCTGGAGAAACAGGCGGTAAAGAGAGGGTTTCGCATTCCTCCGAATGGAGTGTGTATTGCGGAGTCAAATTGGCGTATTTTTTCGAAGGGTGATTCAAATCAAAAAGTACGGATTCTTGAAGTGGTGTTTGAGGGGAATCTGTGTGTTGAAGACGCGGATATTTTCAGGGACACGCTGGTTAACGGCATAGGCCGGGAGAAGGCTTACGGCATGGGAATGCTTACAGTGGTGAGAACAGGGGGTTTAGATGGAAAATAAAGAGAGAATCGAAAAGCCTGAGATCCAGGTATTACCCCGTGTGCAGGATCGCATGACTTTTATTTATCTGGAGAGAT
>JAETTS010000780.1 GCA_021769025.1 Enterocloster bolteae | reverse complement strand
AGCAGCTCTACGAGGAGCTTGAGGAGTGCGGGGAGAGGCTGATGAAATACAAGGAAAGCTTCGAGGTCATGGCGAAAGGCCGCAACAGCTACTCTAAGACGGATGTGGAGGCCACCTTCATGCGGATGAAAGAGGACCATATGCTCAACGGCCAGCTGAAACCGGCATACAACGTACAGATAGCCGTTGAGAACTACTTCATCATCCACAGCCATGTCAGCAGTGACCGGACGGACTACAGCACCCTGATCCCAGTGCTGGAGAAGCACAGGAAAGCTTTTGGGAAGCATGCAGAAGAGGTCACTGCCGACAGCGGCTACTGCAGCGAGAGGAACCTGCTGTTCCTGAAAGAGAAGGGCATCACTGGCTACATCAAGCTCCAGGACCATGAGAAGAGGAAGACCCGTGCCTATAAGGAAGATATAGGGAAGTACTACAACATGAAGCATGCGGTGTTCGAAGACGAAGCTTATTATGTATGCCATGACGGGAGGCAGCTGCGCCACATCCGGACAGAGAAGAAGCACCAGGATGGATATGAACAGACCATAGAGGTATATGGATGTGCAGACTGCGGCGGATGTCCCCACAAGGCAAAATGCCTTTACAAGTATGATGAGAAGAAGGACCAGGAAAAGAACAAGGTGATGAAGATCAATGAACGCTGGGAGGAGCTGAAGGAAGAGGCCCATGCGAACATCCAGAGCGAAAAGGGAATCCTCAACCGCCAGATCCGGTCCATCCAGACAGAGGGACACTTCGGGGACATCAAGGAGAACGAGGACTTCCGCAGGTTCAACTACCGCTCCCAGGAAAAAGTGTTCAAAGAATTCCTGCTTTACGCCATGGGCCGGAACCTGAACAAGTACCATCGGTTCCTCCACGGGAAGATCAAGAAGTTTGAAGGGAAGCCAGAGGAACCTGCCGCATAGGGAAAGCGTGCCCTGCATAGGCCAGAGGCCTATTTTGTGCTGCCTCCAAATATGGCGACAAAGAAAAGGATATATAATATAAAACATTCCCACAAGAATGCAGTGTCCATGGAACACTGATTTTTGTGGGAATATTTCTGTCAGGGGCTCAAATGCTTAAAATCTAACATTTCCCGACAGCCCCTTTTTTGCAAAATAGTCCAACATCTTGCAAAGCTGGTCTATAGTGTTTAAAGTAACATTCTTATTGAGTAACTTTATCCAATATGGTAAACTATAATAAAAAGGGATGGATGCCAATGGTAAATGCAAAGATAACAAGCACACCTTACGATGATGT
>JAETTS010000779.1 GCA_021769025.1 Enterocloster bolteae | reverse complement strand
GATGGCCGGATAAATACTTATGAATATTTAAATTGGTAACTTCCTCTATCAACCTTCCTGTTGTACCTGTGGCATAAAGTGAATTCTTGCTGAGGATTCCCCGGTAAGCAATGCAAAAGTTTTGCATCAGCTTCTTCTTGGAATCATGAGCAATTAAACCAACGTTCATTTGTCTTCCCCCTTCATTAGTTGTTGTTTTTACGTTGTAGTCCTACATTTAATACCACTCCCATACCCAGATAGATGCTGAGCAGGGAACTAACCCCATAACTGACAAAGGGCAGCGGCAGGCCTGTATTGGGAAAAATTGCCGTCGCAACCGCTACATTGGCAAAACTCTGGAATGCCAAAAGGGTCCCCATACCTACACAGATAAGCTTTCCTGCCAGATCCTTTGCCCGGTAAGCCATCATCAGGCATTCATAGATCAAAAGAAGAAACAGCGCAAGTACCACCAGGGCACCTACAAACCCCATCTCCTCTCCGATTATGGCAAATATAAAGTCTGTCTGCTCCTCTGAAAGAAAATTCCCGTTCTTTACAGAGGCAATCTCCGTGTTGTTTAATCCCTTCCCCCATAGCTGGCCTGAGCCAATCGCCATAATCGAATTCTCCTGCTGCCAATACGCTTCCGCGTACTTCTGTGGATTGATCCAAGCCAATATCCTGGTAGCCTGGTAACCCCGCAGGAAATGAATCATCTCAAACTGAAGCAGATAGATAAACAAGGCCACACCGGGAATTACAACCGCCAACACTCCCAGAATCCACTTGTAACTGACTCCTGAACAAAATACAATGGAGGCAATGATCACAGTTGTCACCAGAGTCGTGGACAGGTTGGGCTGTTCCAGAATCATGACTGCCGGAACCGCGAACAACAGGGCGGCGATCCCCAGCACGGAAACCTTGTTGATCTTTTCCTGATATCTGTTGAAATACCAGGAAAAGAATAAGATCAAACCAATTTTTACAAATTCTGCTGGCTGAATCTGCCCGATAACTGGCAGCACCAGCCAGCGTGTAGCATTGTTACGTCTGATACCCATGAATAACACTGCGGCCAAAAGTCCCAGGCACCCTCCATAGATTGCAAGGCTCATGGAAAGCAATCTGCTGTAATCGATCAGAGACAAGCCAACCGCCAGGGCAACCCCTATGCCGATCCCCATGATCTGCTTGTTGATCATAGAAGTATCCTGATTGGTAGCGCTTCCGATGGCCATCACTCCGATTGCACTTAGCATAAGCATATAAAGCAGGATCCGAACAT
>JAETTS010000778.1 GCA_021769025.1 Enterocloster bolteae | reverse complement strand
CGTAGCCCTTGCCAATGCAATTCCGGCTGTAGCAAAATATGTGAAGGATCTGGCTGGCGACGAAAAGACAGGTGCTGCTATTATCAAGAGAGCTCTGGAAGAGCCGGTTAGACAGATTGCAGAAAACGCAGGCTTTGAAGGAAGTGTTGTAGTTGCAAAGGTCATCAGCAGCGATGCAGGTATTGGCTTTAACGCAGCTAATGAAGAATATATGAACATGATCGATGCAGGTATCGTGGATCCGGCAAAGGTTACCAGATCCGCTCTGCAGAATGCAGCTTCTGCATCCGCAATGCTCCTGACAACAGAAGCCGGTGTTACTGACGCTCCGGCTGAGGAAGGTGCCGCAATGCCTCCAATGGGAGGCGGCATGGGCGGTGGAATGCCAGGAATGATGTAATTCATCGCAATACTGCCTGAGCAGCCTGCAGATGCAGGCTGCTCCTTGTTCTGTTCAGAAGGTGGTCTTGATACAGGTTCTTTACTGTAAGGGGGAATAAAGGAGATTCAAACGTGCTGTCCTTTAGGCACAATATAATGTGGGTAAAAGGAGGTAAGCAGTTTGGGAAAATCAGAAGCCATACAGCAGAGAGAAGACAGAGGGGTTCAGTCCATTGAGCGGGCGCTTGATATCATTGAAGTTTTGGCAGAGGAAGGGGCCGGTTTGGCAGTGACGGAACTTGCAAACCCGGTAGAGCTGCATAAAAGCACAGCGCATAGACTTCTTTCCACTTTGGCAAGACGAAATTATGTGGAAAAAAATGAATCCGGGACATATCGGATTGGACTGAAACTTATTGAGGCAGTAAGTTGCCATATTAACAGCCTGGAACTGCAGACGGAAGCCAGGCCATATATCGTAGATATTACTTCCCACTTAGGACTGACATCTCATTTGGGGATACTGGATGGTGATGAGGTAGTCTATATTGAAAAGATGGATGTAGTTTCTACTATGAAAATGTACTCTCAGATCGGAGTTCGCGTACACGCATATTGTTCATCGCTGGGAAAGTGCTTACTTTCCAGCTACTCAAAACAGGAACTGAATTTCCTGCTGAAGGACTGTAGCTTCAGAAAGCTCACACCAAACACAATTGCATGTATGGAGGACTTTCATGAGGAAATGGCAAAGGTGCGCAGGCAGGGCTGGGCGCTGGACGATGAGGAATTTGAGATAGGATACCGATGTATTGGGGCCCCTATTTACGATTATAGGGGAGATGTGATCGCGGCTATCAGCGCCAGCGGAGATATTCGCATTTTGACAGATG
>JAETTS010000777.1 GCA_021769025.1 Enterocloster bolteae | reverse complement strand
TCCTTTGATGTTTTCGGCGCTGTTATCCCAGAAAGCCCTGTCAAAAAAGGAACTGGAGGAATTAAAGCGAATGATCAATGAAATGGAGTGAGCCTATGAACCTGCTGCAAATGAGCCTTTCGGCTTCCGTTCTGCTCCTGATGGTCATGGCCTTTCGGAAGTTTTTTTCTGCAAGAATACCCAGATCTGTTTTTTCTCTGCTCTGGCTGCTTGCCTGGTTGAAACTGATGATTCCCATACCGTCAGGCTTTCCTGTGCCTGCAGTGTATCAGTTAAGCGAAAAAATGCCGGATATCACCACAGCTTTACCCATTTCGGCGGAAACCTGGCAGGCAGCCCGGACCGGACCAGATTTTGGATGGAATATTCTTAAAATTTCGTGGCTTTGCGGCGCTGTGGCTGTCAGCCTGTATTTCACTTATCTTCATGCCGCAGGTATGAAGAAATACCGTACAGCAATTCCCCTGAAGGAATCTTCCTGGATTCCCATGTGGCTGGAGCAAAAACACTCCTTCCGCACAATTACTGTCCGGGTTTCGGACGAGATTGATTCTCCCTTAACCTATGGCACTTTCTTTCCGGTGATTCTGCTTCCAAAGCAAACCAATTGGCAGGACAAAGCGAGCATCAAACTGATCCTGAAGCATGAAGTGACCCACATCCGCCACCTGGACGCACTGAAAAAGCTGTTTCTGACCGTATCCTGCGTCTGCCACTGGATTAACCCACTGGTATGGCTCATGGCTGCCCTGGTCTGACGGGATATGGAACTGGCCTGCGATGAATCCGCAGTTAAGGCCGTTGGACGAGAAAACCGGAATCTTTATGCCGAATTACAGTTAGAACTGGAAGCAAATAGAGCCGGAATCCATCTTCTGACTTCCGGTCTTGGGCAAAGCCTTATAAGAGAACGAATCTTTCACATCATGAAAAAGAAAGAAAAGACTTCTCTCGCAGGAATTCTCCTTTCCCTTGCCATGGTTATAAGCTGTATAACGGTTTATGGCGCAATGCCCTCCGGCACTTTTTCTCTGAACTCCCGTAAGGTTGACCAGACCCTTGGAGGTATCTTTGATCTGTTCTACGTGTAAGATTACCAAAGTATCGTAGATACTGTAAAAGCAGTCAGGGGTGAGAAAAACACGGATGCCATAGCCATGGAACGAGATCTGAACCGCCTGATAGATGACAACGGATAAGGAGAATATGTCATTTATAATTAGGCGTTTCTTATGGAGAGCGAATCAATCATAGTCACCTTTAACCCAACCATTG
>JAETTS010000776.1 GCA_021769025.1 Enterocloster bolteae | reverse complement strand
AGTTCTGAAGCAAAGACCGGCATGGAAGTAAGAAGTACCATAAAGGCGACCAGCAGGATTATATACAATAGTTGTTTCTTATGTTTCATCATCTTCTCCTTTCATCAGATGGACAGCGGGTTCGCAAGGAAGGTGCCGACCATGGAGGTAAACAGCCTTAAGCACCAGGCGTTCATTAATAATAAGAAGAACTGCCCTCCGAGCATCCGGCACCAGCTTTTGAAAATGTTTCCGGTGGACTGGGAAGCTCCAGTGGCAAAGGCAACCGGCGCTGTAAAGACCAGAACCCCCAGTAAGATGTACCGTTCTGCCGCTTCAAAGAGGAGCTTGATGTAATTCCACGCCAGGATCAGCACCAGGATCAGGGCAATCAGTGCGACTGCACCATTTGCACAGACTCCTAATATAACGGTAATGACTGAGTTAAAATCTGCAAACTTTAAGGACGGCAGGTCATCGGTCAGGATCCAGCTGTAAGGCGTCCCGGCGATGTCCAGAAGCAGGTCTACAATGTCTTTTGCGTAAAAGGTCAGGAACAGGAAAAGGAAGGTCCGCATGGATAGCTTCAGCGGATCCTCCGCCTCCACGCCTGCTCCTGCAAAGTAATTTTTAAAAAGCTGCCAGACCCAGTTTAAAAGGATCAGCCCGATAGCCAGGGCCAGAAAGATCTGGTACATGCTCTCGGCTGCCGGGAAGTAGCGGAGGAAGGTATCCATGGAACATCCCAGCGCGCCTAATACCGAAGTGGTAATGAGGTCCAGGATGTTCATGACCTGTTCTGCGATCCACTCCACGATTCCGTCTAAGATCTTCATGCGGATGCCTCCCTTCTTATCCTAGCCATTCCACTGGCCGCCCGCAAAGAACGGGGTGATGTAGGCCATAATGAATCCGAGCCCGTTTAAGATTGCCCAGGTGATGATGATCCGTTTGAGCCATGCACGGGATTCGTCCACAGTCTTGCCGGATTTGGAAAAGTTCATCATAAGCAAGGCTACGGATGCGGTCACAACAGCGGCGATGGTGGAGATCAGGACGATCTGATTGTAAACATCCTTCATGATCTCTTTTGCCTTGTCCCATACATTTGCCGCCATGACCGGCTGGACGCTGCAGGCTAAGAGCGTAAATAAAAGAGCCGCCGTATAGAGGTATTTCATGTAGTCGATATGGCGCTTTTTATCATGCGGACGATGAAAACGCTTCGTAAACGATTTTGGATTCGGCGGTGTTTCCTTGACTTTGTGTTGTCTCATATCAGTGTTGTCTCCTTAT
>JAETTS010000775.1 GCA_021769025.1 Enterocloster bolteae | reverse complement strand
ATGCTGTTTGTATGTGCGGATTTTCAGAGTGGCTTTATTAAAAATATCATGGCGTTGCATCAGAACCGGTGGAATTACATAGGAAGCAAGGTCATGACAGCATGGATTGTGGATGGCTGTTATCTGGGAGGGCATTTTCTGTTTGCGCTTCTGATGAACCAGTTGTTTGATGATCTGGTGCCTTATGCGGGATGGGAAGATGTCGTGTTCTATTTGTTGTGGGTATGGTTCGTGACTGCGGCGTTTGCCTCACTGATTATTTTCATCAGTATCCTGACCAGAAGTGTGGCGGCGGGTTCACTGGCAGCAGTGCTTTTGGGCGGCGGCGCTGTTCCGAGGACGTTGTATGCAATTATGTTGAGGTTCCATCTGGGAGGATGGATGAAGTATTCAATTACAATGACTTGTGAACTTGGACCGGAGAAATATACCTCTGTGAAGGACTTGTATGTGTATGCGGTGGGATTCGGATTTCTAACCTTATATACCGGGCTTGCAGGGATTGTCCTTAAGAAGAAGGATATATGATCCAGAATGCGTTGCTGTATGGTAAAGGCGGACTTATGATCCCACAGAAGGGGATGTGCCTGGACTTCGAGAATCCGGTGTCGGAAACCAACAGGCCGGATACGGCCCGGCGGGAAGGTTCCTCCGGGCTTGGGATGTTTTTGTAAAGGAACTGGTTAAGAAGATGAGAGGAAGCATGAAAGCCGAGCTTGACGGGGAGAAACTTCGGATTGTTCTGGAGATTACGTGTCCCCGGTTAGGATAGTCTTGCTCATTTCAGACATAAAGAATATAATATTATTACACAAATAATGTAATTGTTGTCGGGCATGTCTGGGTGAATCAGGCATTTCGTAAGAACCAGAGGAAGAGGACATATGGGGGCGGATATACTAAAGAGATTTTCATTTTTTCAGAATGTAAGGCCGGATACGGCCGACGGTTTGTGGGAGGCCGGAAGCGTGGCAGAAGTATCCAAGGGAAGCATCCTGTTCAGGGCCAAGGAGCAGGTGGATTCTGTATATTTTCAATTAACAGGCAAGTCTATGCTTTATAACCTGACTCACACAGGGCAAAGGAAGATCGTTTTCATATTTGGAGCAGGAATTTTGCTGAACGACCATGTAATCAACGTACATGAGTCATCCCTGTACTGTGAGACAATCGAGAAGAGCAGAATCTTTAGGATTCCTACCCGGGTATTTACGGACTGGATGGAGCAGGATTTTGCACTGGTGAAGGAAGCGATGGTCATGCAGGAGTGGAAGAT
>JAETTS010000774.1 GCA_021769025.1 Enterocloster bolteae | reverse complement strand
ATCCAGGCCAAGGGTGCTGCCGAGGCGGCTGCCGTGCAGGCCAAGATGGTGGCTGAGGCAGAAGGTATGGAAAAGAAGGCTGAGGCTTACAATAAGTACAACAATGCAGCTGTGATTGAGATGATGGTCAATATCATGCCTCAGATGGCGGCAGAGATCGCAAAACCGCTGTCCACCATTGATAAGGTGAATATCTACGGCGGAGGAGGAGACAATGGCTCCGGTGTGGGGCAGATATCTGGCAATGCAGCTACTGTGATGCAGCAGGTATTTGACACCATGTCGGAGGCTACAGGAGTGGATTTCCGAGAGATCTTAAAGGCCCAGACCTACGATGCCAAGGTAAACCACAATCTGAACCTGACCGGAATTCCGGGAGGAACGGAGCATGGGGGAGAGGAAAGCTAAAGAAGGCAGAGAAAACCAGACAGAATAAAAAGGAATTCTTAGATGAACGCAGGCCTTGTTTCGGATGGACAGGAACAGGCCCTGCGTTTTTTCGCAATACAAGTATTGAAAATGTACTCTCCATGTCTCTATGCATCTGCCTTTGTGGCTGATTTTCCGAGAGCACATTTGACAAAAAAGGAGGATGAGGCGATGATGTGGATTATATTTGCATTTGCATCCGCATTTTTTGCGGGAATCACATCAATCCTGGCAAAATGCGGGATCAAGGGGACGGATTCGGATGTGGCGACGGCAATCCGTACGGTGGTTGTGCTGGTTTTTTCATGGTTCATGGCCCTCTTATCAGGTTCTGGCAAGGGGATTGGAGAGGTGGAAGGGAAAACATGGGGATTTCTGGTGCTGTCAGGGATGGCCACAGGGGCTTCGTGGCTGTGTTATTTTAAGGCGCTGCAGACGGGAGACATCAATAAGGTGGTTCCCATAGACAAATCAAGCACGGTTCTGACGATTGTGCTGGCGTTTCTTTTTCTGGGGGAAGAGGTGAGTGCAAAAAAATTCGTTGCCCTCTTCCTCATTGGAGCGGGCACATATCTGATGATACAGAAAAAAGAGGTGCCATTTTCCAGTGGAATGGGGAAAAAGGAGGCATCGGTTTCTGATGGGATGCAGAAAAAAAGGTTCCCGCCTTCCGGTGGGAAGCAGATAAATGAGCAGGGAAAGTGATGGCTGCTCTATGCATGCCTGTCTGCGGTGTTTGCCAGCTTAACGGCTATCCTTGGAAAGGTAGGGATTCAGGGGATAGAGTCTAACTTGGGGACGGCAATCCGCACGACAGTGGTTCTTTTCATGGCATGGCTGGTTGTCTTTGT
>JAETTS010000773.1 GCA_021769025.1 Enterocloster bolteae | reverse complement strand
AGGTCCGGCACCCATCTGTAAACCAAGGAGCCTTTACACCATTTTCTTTCAAAGCCCTGTGTCGTTCCTTCATTCCCTTAAGATAAGCTCCCAGGGTCTTTGTACTTGTTCCTCCATGAGCCATATAGACAAGGACCTCTGGCAGATAGGAAAGTCGCACCCTGCCATCCTTTAGAATTCGAATCATAAATTCGTAATCTGCAGAAATTCGTTAATCCGTGTTATAATATCCAAAATTCTCATAAACCTCTCTGCGCAAATATAGGGTAGGATGTCCAGGCATCCAGCCATATCGAATCTTTCCCTGGCCTTGATGCCAATGGCGCACAACTCGATCCCCCTCCATATAGCAGAGATCCCCGTGAACTCCGTCTGTCCCCTCCTGCAATATAATATCTACCATCTTGGAGATCACATCTGTTCCGGCAAACTGGTCAAAGCAGCATCCAAGGATCTCGCCAGATGCCATTTGAAGCCCTTTATTCAGTGCATCATAGATTCCCTGATCTGGTTCTGAGATCCACCGAAAGCTCTCTCCAAACTCCTTTTCGGCTTCATGAATCACTTCTAAAGTTCCATCCGTAGAGCCACCATCCACAATAATATATTCCAGATTCTCATAATCCTGTTTTTGCACCTGGCAAATGGTCCTTTTAAGACTCTCACTGTCATTATAGGTGGTTGTCACAATTGATACCTTTGGCTTATGCATCCCTTTCCTCCAGCAGCTCCCGGTAGAGAGCCAAGTACTCCCGGAATCTGTCATCCTTATTATATCCAGCAGCCTTCTTAACACACGCCGCCTTTTTTGAGGGCTCCTCTCGCAGTTCCTTTATTGCACAAAGAAGCGACTCTTCATCTCCTCTTGGCACAATTTTCCCCGTCTCTTCATCTACGGATTCCACGCTTCCACCTGTTGCAAAGGTGATCACTGGCGTTCCGCAGGCCAATGCCTCCAGATTTGTAGTGGGAAAGGTATCCTCCAAGGTAGTATTTACATACACATCTGCCATAGAATAATATTCTGCTAACTCTTCCATGCTATCAGTGCGCATAACTCCATGAATCTTTGGATGCAGCCTTTTCATCTTCTGCTTGGAAAGTCCAATTAAAATAATCTGATAGGAGTCATCCAGCCTTCCTGCCAGCCTTTCAAAATAAGCATAGCCCTTTCGTTCCTCCCACATACCAGCAACACCCAAAAGAATAAACTTTTTCTCCATACCAAGGCGTCCTCGAAGGCCCTTGTCTACTGGATGAAACTTTTTTAGATCAATTCCATT
>JAETTS010000772.1 GCA_021769025.1 Enterocloster bolteae | reverse complement strand
AAAAATATGCTGCGGTCAGCTTCATCCAGCCATTCATTGCACTGCCATGTTGTGGTCTTTGTAAAAGCATCCTCGTCTACCACATCAAAAAATCTCGCTTTCAGCCAACTGGTGGCCGACCAGGGGTTAAAGGTTAGCGTAATCTGTTTAAAATATCCTTCCGGCACTTCACCCCGAATGGACAAATCCAGCTTATTGAAATCATCCTCATTCGTGATCTCATAAGCCTCCTCGATCCACACCCAACACAGAACGCCCAGATCGACGGAAATCGAAGTAATCTTAAGGCCGTCGTCCAGGCCTCGGAATAATATCTTCTGGCCGGTATCCCTGCGCGTAATCTGCATTGGGGAAACAGTACAGTCAAAATATGCATCCAGTTCCAGCCTGTGAATTGCCCATTTTAGGTCACTGTAAACGGAATCCCTCAGTGTATTGGAATACCGCCTGACACACAGTCCATTGCTTTTGGGATAGCGGAACAGCCTCACAATCATGTTCAGGGCTGTTGTTTTGCTTTTCTTCGAACCACGGCTGCCTTTGCACACACGGTAACGTTTTTTTGTATTCCAAAAATCCTTATAGCCCCGGCCTACGATTTCAGGAATCGCTATCCTAAGCGCCGCATCACTCTTCAAGTTCCGATTCCCCTTCAAAAATGACTGGTATATTCATGTTCACATCAAACTTATCATTCCACATCCCCGTATGCTTCCCCAGAAGCTCAAGCGCCTTAACCTTGGAGGAAACCTTTACTTCCCGTTCTACGCTGGAGCCACTGTCACTGTCTGACCGTTTATATTTTATGGATTCGATGCAGGCAAGATCCTCTTCTGCGGCCTCCGGCCTGATCCTTCCCTCGCCGTCAACGATATTCGTCAGGTTCACGAATGCGATTTTAGCCAGTTCTCGGACAATCCGATCCTGATTTACTCCGGTACGCCTTGACCGTTCGGCCATCTGTTCGGAAACCGCTTCCGCAATCCTAGTTTTTCCTAGCAGCTGTGAGCCCTGTTTATCTGCGGTTCTCACAGAGTACCCTGCCCTTATTGCCGCCTGTGTTGCGTTCAGGTCGATCAAATATTCATCCACAAAGCGCTGCTGTTTCTCTGTTAATTTCGCCATCCTGCAACACCTTCCTTTCATTTATTTTTAGGGTATACAAAAGGACACCCAGATTAACCGGATGCCCTTTCTGCCTGGTATATCGAAATGGGGGAGTTTATACGCCAGGAGCCATATGAAACAGCAATGGAATGCCACAATGGAAATCTCTGCCAAAT
>JAETTS010000771.1 GCA_021769025.1 Enterocloster bolteae | reverse complement strand
ACTTCCTCCGGCGGCATTATCCGCATCAGGTTCAAGGGTCGAAGGTTTACCTTCCTCTCAGCCTGTCACACAAGCTCCCCCGCTCATTTATTTTTTCCATTATATTGCAGATCACCTTACCTGTCAATGGAACTTTCTTTTCCGTGAAATAACAAAAAAGCCATCCTATAAGACATAGAACAGCCTTCCCACTCCTCTGCAACTCATGGAGATAACGGGATTCGAACCCGCGACCTCTGCGTTGCGAACGCAGCGCTCTCCCAGCTGAGCTATATCCCCATGGGTCTATTATAGCACCAGATTGAAAAAATGCAATTCCTTTTTTCAAAGCCTTACGACTTTTCAATCTGAAACCGGTAATGTAACAATTCCCATCCGGCCCGGAACAATTGATTTACCTGCCACACACCGATTCCTTTCAGCCCATACTCTTCCGCCATCTGAAACTTGGCCTGATAGCTTCTCACATCCTCAAACCACACCTGATGTTCCACTCCATATTGCCAGTAGGTATAGTTAGGCGACTGAGCCGTCTCATCATATCGGATTGGCACTCCATAAAAGACTGCCATCTGAACCGCTTCGATATTGCCCAATGTCCTTGCCTTTGTTATCCCTCGTTCAAAGGGCAAGGGCCAGTCATAACCATAGTTGGGAATTCCCATGGAGATTTTGTAGGCCGGGATCCTTGTAAGAGCATACTCCACCACCCGGCGAACCTGATTTAAGGGAGCCACTGCCATCGGCGGTCCGTAAGTATACCCCCATTCATAGGTCATCAGGAATACCCCGTTGGCTGCCTGGCCCAGCGCCCGGTAATCCATGCCTTCATACAGAAGGCCTGGATGATTATCCGAATACTTGGGAGCCAGGGCTACGGTCACATAAAAGCCAAACTGGTTCAAAAGCCCGGTGGCACGCTCCACAAAAGCAGTGAAATAATCCCGGTCTTCCGCCAGAATATACTCAAAATCAATATTTACCCCCTGATAGCCCTTTTCTGTCATCACCCACACCAGATTCCGCAGAAGCTTCAGCTGCACATCCCTCTGCCTTACCACGGCAGTCACCAGCCCGTTGTTGAAGCGTCCATCCTTTCCAAGAGGCGTTAAGGTAAGGGTCGGCTTGGCCTCCGCCTGGAGGGCATCTCTCACCATCCAGCTGTCATCCAGGGTGGGATAAACCAACTCTCCGTCTGTGGTAAACCCATAAGAAAATACGGAAAGCTCCGACAGATAGGGAAGGGTCTCTCCCAGAACCCAGGAAGAGATAAACGGGTAGGCA
>JAETTS010000770.1 GCA_021769025.1 Enterocloster bolteae | reverse complement strand
TATTATTCTGGTGCGCCTGAGCAAGATTACAAAGCTTCGCTCCCTGTTCACCACCGGACAAGTACAGGTACAGCAGGCGTCTACCGCATACTGGCTGATTCTTTTTGCACTGCCCGGACTGGCTGCGAACAATACGGCTCTTTTGATTGTTATGGCGATTGTGCTTGGTCTTTACTGGGCCGTAGGTTCCAACCTGACCATTGAGCCCACCCAGGAGCTGACCGACGGAGCAGGATTCTGTCTTGGACATCAGCAGATTATGGGTGTTGCCCTGTTCTCCTGGATTGCAGGCAAAATGCATGAGCATGATGAGAAAAAGGGTAAGAAAGCATCCAGAAGAATTGAGGATATTGAGCTTCCGGGCTTCATGTCTATCTTTAATGAGAACATGGTATGTACCGCACTTTTGATGACAATCTTCTTTGGAGCAATCTTGTTGCTTCTGGGACGTGATTATCTGGTAGAGGCCGGATTCCTGGGAGAGAATGCAAGCTTTTTGTTCTACATTTTGACCCTCTGCCTGAACTTTGCCGTATATCTGGCAATCCTGCAGCTGGGCGTAAGAACCTTCGTAACCGAGCTGACCCAGTCCTTCCAGGGTATTGCCAATAAGCTGCTGCCCGGTTCCGTGCCTGCAGTAGACTGTGCCGTAACCTACGGCTTTGGTTCTCCCAACGCAGTTCCCATCGGTTTCCTGTGCGGCGCTGTGGGACAGTTTATCGCTATCGGTATTTTGATTCTGTTAAAGAGCCCGGTGCTGGTGATTGCCGGATTCGTGCCCGTATTCTTTGACAATGCCACCATCGCCGTGTATGCTAATAACAAGGGCGGCATGAAGGCCGCGCTGGTACTGCCTTTCATCTCCGGCCTGTGCCAGGTGTTTGGCTCCGCGTTTATCGCCTACTGGGTGGGAATGGCAGCCTACGGCGGTTATCTGGGAATGTTCGACTGGGCGATTCTGTGGCCGGCCATGACCGCAATTATGAAGTTCATCCCCTATGTGGGCATCGCCATCGTGGTGATCGGTCTGCTGGCAATTCCGCAGATCCAGTACCGCAAGGATAAAGAGGGGTATTTCCTGATGACTGAGGACTATGAGGCGTACAAGGCGTTAAAAGAGAAACAGAACAATTAATGAAGGGATTCTGAGGAGGTAAGGATCGATATGTTGAATATTATGGTATGTTGTGCAAATGGCGCAGGAACCAGTCTGATGATGAAAATGACTGCTGACAAGGTGGTAAAAGCGCTGAACATTAAGGTTGGAAAAATGCATCACTGCTCTC
>JAETTS010000769.1 GCA_021769025.1 Enterocloster bolteae | reverse complement strand
GTCAGTAATGGAACGAAAATTACTGAAACGGTATACAGAGGGACAGGATAATATTTTTTTGATGGATGTTATCTGTTTTGAATACATCTTATTGGAATTCAAGGACTTGATTAAATGGATATATGCTGCTGGTGATGAATTTTTAGTGAAGAGGGCAAAAGCTGTAGCAGCAAGGGAAAAGCTGGTGGGCTCTATTGCTTCGGGCAATCTGGATTATAAGGCCATGCAGGAAGTCGTGGCGTATGACAGACACCTGGAAGGGCATAACATTGAGCAGCTGGCAGCAAGGCTGTTATTTGATCTGACGAGGAATACAGGATTTGAAGTCTCAAAGGGAGCTATCGGCGAGTGCTGGATAAAGTCCTGTTGTGAGTGGGAGGGACGACAGGAGGACGATATCTGTGGATTAGATGGAAGCAGGCTGGCCATATTTGACAAGATGAAAACGGTGTATGAGAAGACATCAATCAAGGCACAGTTTCAAAAAGCCGGATTGGAGGTGGTTCTGTGATTACGATTTTTAAGGACAGGAAAGATATACCCCAGGACAAAGAGTACGTGGAACTGAACGATGTGTTTTTCAACCAGAATACGGCAGCCAGGCTTGATGGGAGGGCGGATCGTATTATTGAGGAGATTGATGGCTCAAGGCTTCTTGGCAGGTTCAGGATTCAGTCCAGGTTTGATGATGCGGTCCTGGATGTTGACCGGCTTTCTGCAGGATGCAAGACTGTATTGAATGTGTTATATTATCCAGATAAAGTGTTCTGCCTGAAAGAATGCGGCAATAATGCATTGGAACTGATATATGGGCTGGACAGTGGCTCTGTCTACAGCGATTACGCGCTGATTCCCTTTGATATGGATAAAGTAATGGTTCAGACAGGAGAGGGGAGCCGGGAAGTGGCTGGTTATGAAGAACTAAGGGAGTGGTGGGACGATGAAGAGTAGGCCGGTCGTGACAGGACATTTTTCCACAGTCCATACTTCGTTCATTGTGGATTTTGAATTTACAAACAATATAACGATTCTGACAGGAGATTCCGGAACCGGAAAGACGGCATCTTTTTCTTTCATCAGGGAATGTGCGGCGCTCAATCCTGATATCCTTTGTCTCAATTACCTTGATTACCAAAAGGATATCAGGGAAATAATCAGCCAGGTGGAACGCAAGCTGATAGTCATCGACAATGCGGATATATTGCTGGACGATGATACAAGGAAGCACATCTCATTGGATGGCAAGAACCAGTACCTGATTATCGGCAGGAATCCGGGGAATCTGTTT
>JAETTS010000768.1 GCA_021769025.1 Enterocloster bolteae | reverse complement strand
ATGGGGCGATGTCGGCTTCCGCAACATCACAAATTCCAAGAAGACCATTGCCGCTCCGGACGACTTAAAAGGCTTAAAAATCCGTACTATGACCAACAACCTGCATGTGGAATATTTCACAGCCCTCGGAGCCATCCCCACGCCTATGTCCTTCTCCGAGTTATTCACCGCCCTTCAGCAGAAGACCGTTGACGGCCAGGAGAACCCGACTGCTTTAATCTACAATAATGCATTATATGAAGCACAGAAATACATGAGCGTTTCTGAGCACGTATTTACAGCAGTGGCCCTTAATATTTCCGCAGATTTCTACAACGGCCTGCCGGAAGACTATCAGGAAGCCATCAAAGAAGCTGCTGTGGACACCATGGAATACCAGCGTGAGCTGATCACAGAAGACAACCAGAGCCTGCTTTCCAAAATTGAAGCTGACGGTGTTGAAGATACCGTTATCACTGACCAGCAGAAGGCCGCATTTCAGAAGGTGGCTGAGGATACTGTTTATAAGACCGCTGCTGCAGAATATGGCCAGGATCTGATCGACATGGCTGCAAAACATAACAAGTAGGCAGCTCTACAGTGAGCTAAGATGCAAGAGAGGAGGAGCTTTCATATGAAAATCCTGAAACTGTTACATGAAAAGCTGGAGGAAGTGTTTCTGGTGATCATCCTGATTGCGGCGGTTATCATCGTGGCCATGCAAGTTGTAACCAGATACATTTTAAAGGTTCCGCTTCCCTGGAGTGAAGAAATTGCCCGTTATCTGTTTTTATGGCTTACCTGGGTGGGTGCATCCTATGCAACCAAGGAGAGAAAGCATGTGAGCATTGATCTGGTGTATGAAAAGCTTCCGGCAGGCGGGCAGATGATATGTAAGATTATTACCAATATTATCTGGGTGATTTTCCTGTTTATGATGGCCCGTCTTTCCTTAAAGCTTACCATGAGCGTGGCTTCCGGCGGCCAGGTGGCAACAGGAAGCGGTATCCCCATGTGGGTTCCCTATGCATCCATTCCCACCGGAATGACCCTCATGACTATCCGCTTGCTGCAAAACTGCTACCAGGATGTGAAAGCATATACAGCGAAAAAGAAAGAAGGTGAGCATTCGTGGTAATTAAGATACTTGTTTTATTCGGAACCATGTTTCTTCTCATGATGATCGGATCCCCCATTGCCGTGGCTTTAGGCGTTGCCACAATGATTACTATGACAGCAACCACCAACATCAGTCTGACCACCATGTCCACAGCCTGCTTAAGCGGCCTGGATTCCTTCCCATTGATGGCA
>JAETTS010000020.1 GCA_021769025.1 Enterocloster bolteae | reverse complement strand
GACATTCTTCTTTTAGATGAGCCATTCTCTGCTCTGGATTATCAGACGCGGCTGGAGGTCTGCGATGATATCAGCTCCATCATACGCACACAGAAGAAAACAGCTGTCTTAATCACTCATGATCTGTCGGAGGCTATCTCTGTAGCAGACCGGATCCTAGTCTTAACCAGCCGTCCTGGACAGGTGAAGGCTGTGATGGATATCCGGTTTGCCCCGGAATTCGACCGGCCTCTGTCACGGCGCAACGCCCCGGAATTTTCCTCTTATTTCAATCAGTTATGGAAGGAGCTGAAATCCACATGAATGAACGTTGTCCCAGTCCGGCACAACAAAGCTTTCTTGCCAAAGAACATCTCCATAAGATTCAGGTCCGAATCATTCGGGTCATGGTCTTTATCCTGTTTTTATCCGTATGGGAACTGTGTACCGAATTAGATCTTTTAGATGCCTTTATCTTCGGCAGCCCGTCACGGATTGTATCCTGCTTTCTCCGTATGGCCGGGGATGGAAGCATTTTCCTGCACATCGGAGTCACGCTTTTTGAGACCCTTGTCAGTTTCCTGTTGGTTGTGGTGATCGCCGTCTTAACCGCCATCCTTCTGTGGGCCAGCCGAACCGTCTCTGAGGTGGCAGAGCCCTACCTGGTGATGTTAAACAGCCTTCCCAAATCCGCCCTGGCTCCCCTTCTTATTGTGTGGCTTGGAAACAACATAAGAACCGTCATCGTGGCAGCTGTCTCCGTGGCTGTGTTCGGCTCTGTCCTAACCCTTCACACCGGATTTGCCCAGACAGACCCGGATAAGATAAAGCTGATCTATTCCCTGGGTGGTTCCAGGAAAGATGTGCTCCTAAAGGTACTGATTCCCTCTTCCATCCCCCTGATTATCAGCAACATGAAGGTCAATGTGGGACTTTGCCTGGTAGGCGTGATCATCGGAGAATTCCTGTCGGCCAAGGCCGGGCTGGGATATCTGATCATCTATGCTTCCCAGGTGTTTAAAATGGATATGTTGGTCATGGCCATTGTGATTCTATGTATCGTCTCCACTCTGCTGTACCAGGCCATCTCCATGCTGGAAAAACGACTGTAGACAGCGGGATGCTGCAAAATTCGGCCACCTGGCATTTTGCGGCATCCCTCTTCCATCCAAAAAAATCAATTGTTCTTGACGCTTCTAAATAACATAAAGTATAATAGCGGTTGGATAAAATACCATTATAGAATATGGAAGAGAGGAATCGTATCGTGAGACAGTTTTTTGGTATGAGCCAGCGCGGAGATCTAAAGGAAGCGGTTCGGGGGCTTTCCCATCCCCAGTTGATTATGCTTATGTCTAACAGCAGCCAGTTTGAGAGCCATGTAAAGGAACTGGAAATGCTTTTTCCCCAGGTGCCCAGCATCGGCTGCATCGGAATGTGTTATGATACCAGGGTTGCAGAGCAGGGGGTAGGCGTGGTGGCCTTTTCAGATGGAGTGAGCGCAGCAGCCAATGTGCTGGAGCAGGTATCTGTCATGCCGGTAAAATATATCCGCAGGCTGGAAGAAGACTTAAGAAAGGTCAGCGCCTCCCAGGAAAATACCATCTGCATCGATTTCTGTTCTGGCAATGATGCCTGTGTGCTGACCACCATACATACAGCTTTAAGGCATCGGAACATTTCCCTGGTAGGGGGAACCGGAGACGGCGGCAAGGTATCTGCCAATGGCCGCATCTATGAAGATGGGGTGGCCTACGCCCTCATCCGGAACCAGGACGGCAGGGTCAAAGCCTACAAGGAAAATATCTACCATCCCATGAAAGGCCAGCAGTTTATTGCCTCCAATACGGACAAAGCAAGATATATTATGGGTTCCTTAAACGGAAAGCCTGCCAGACAGGTCTATCAGGATATCCTCCACATCTCGGAGCAGCAGATCTTAACCCAGACCTTTAAAAATCCATTCGGGAAGATAAACGGGAACGAGACCTGTATCATCTCCATCAAGGACGTAAGTGGCAATGCCCTGGCATGCTTCAGGCAGGTCAATGATTCCGATGTGTTAAGCCTTCTGGAACTGGGGGATTACAGGGCCACTGTAAAGGAGACCATCGAGACCATTTGCCGGGATTTTCCACGGCGGTCGGCTGTGTTTTCTGTCAACTGCTTGTTCCGGTATAAACTGTTTAGTGAAAACCGCTACATGCAGGAATATTTACAGGAAATGGCCGCTTTAGGCAACCATGCAGGCCTGGTAGGATACGGGGAACATTATAACAACCAGTTTGTCAATCAATCCATGACATGTGCCGTATTTGAGTAAAGGGGGAGAAAAGACATGCTGTTTCGCAGAAACAATCAGCAAAATGCAGGAAAGAAACAGGGCGGGGAAAAAGATCTGTACCCGGTTCTGTATGTGATGGACAGCTTAAAGCAGTATCATACAGATCTGGTTCAGAAGGAGGTACAGTCTCTTCAGGAGCTGGGCCTTATCAATACCTCCTTCAACAGCGTCCTGGGAGAAGCCCAGCAGTTCCAGGAACGGCTGGAGGACATGGGGCAGAATTTCTCAAGCGTCGGCGAGACATCCGAGCAGTTTGTCACGGTCAGGGATGAGATCGCCAGAACCGTAGGCCAGGCCCAGAATGAAGTGGAGGTTTTAAAAAACAGCGCCATGGAGGTAGATGCTCATTTCGGGGAGATGGGCAACACGTTCTCTGCGCTTCAGGATTCCGTCGAACAGATCAAGCAGAGAATGAGCCGGATCGTGTCCATTGCGGATCAGACCAATATCCTTGCCATCAATGCTTCCATCGAGGCAGCCAGAGCCGGTTCCATGGGAAGCGGATTTGCCGTGGTGGCAACGGAGGTGAAAAAGCTGGCCGATGAGATCAAGGATCTGGCTGCTCAGGTGGATACGGATATTAAGAACGTGGAACAGGGAACTGACAAATTAAGTGACAGCATCGACAGTTCCAAAGAAGCCCTGGGGCAGAGCCTTGACAAAGTGAAAGAGACCTACGAGATGTTTGACAAGATCACCGAGGCAGCGGAAGGTGCCACATCGGTGCACAACCAGATCTCCGGGGTTATTGGACAGTCCCGGTCTGCTCTCGGATCCCTGTGCGGATTCTTTGACAAAATCAGGGAACAATATAAAGAGGTCACAAACCATATCAGCCAGGCCAGCCGCCTGGGCACTACCAAAAGCGCCATGTTTGAGGACATTGATAACCTGATGGCCCAGATACCGCCTATCATCAAAGACTGATAAAAATGTTGCCTGCAGCAAAGACCAGGCCAGCGCCGGAACGCAGCTGCAGGCAGATGGGAGCAGACATGGAAGTTATCTTACAGAATCTCACAAAAACCTATCCCGGCCGGGGCAAGAAGCGAGGAGAAGCTGTGACCGCTGTCCGGGACTTCACCTTCCGGATCCCGGATGGAACGCTGATAGGGTTGTTAGGGCCCTCCGGCTGCGGCAAAAGCACAACCCTGAATCTGATAAGCGGCTTAACAAAGCCGACTTCTGGCCGGATCTTTTTCGGTGAGGATGATGTCACGGACCTTCCTCCGGAACTTAGGGGAATCGGCCTGGTATTCCAGAATTATGCCCTCTATCCCCACTTAACCGTACAACAAAATATTCTGTTTCCCCTGGAGAATCGAAAGGGCAAGGACAGGCTTTCCAAAACAGATATGGTGAAAAAAGCCATGGAAGTTGCCCGGCTTGTTCAGATCCAGGAGTTGATGGACCGAAAGCCAGGAGAATTGTCCGGGGGGCAGCAACAGCGAGTAGCTATCGCCAGAGCCTTGGTTAAGATGCCCAGGGTCCTTCTCTTAGATGAGCCTCTCTCCAATCTGGATGCCCGCCTGCGGCTTCAGACCAGGGAGGAGATCCGCAGGATCCAGAAGGAAACCGGGATCACCACTATCTTTGTCACCCACGACCAGGAGGAAGCCATGAGCATCTCCGACAAGATCGTGGTCATGAATGGAGGAGTTGTCATGCAGACCGGAAGCCCACAGGAGGTATATGACAATCCGGAGAATCTTTTTGTGGCCAGGTTCCTGGGGAACCCTCCCATCAATGTCTTTGAGGGGCAGGTAACGGACCATAGGTTGTACATCGGCCATGAGGCAGTCTTGCCTCTATCTGGTACACGTTCTCCACAGGTTCCTTCCGGGGAAGTATACGTGGGCATCCGCCCTGAAGGCTTTCTTCCAGATCCCAATGGTCCCTTTACCTGCCAGCAAAAGAGCGTGGAAGTCATGGGCCGGGATATCACTGTTGTCAGCGCAAACCCAGCTTCCGTGAACCCCACAGTTCGCTCTGTCATTGACGGGGAACATATGGCAGATGTAAGAAAGCCTGTGGTAAGGTTTTCCCTTCGTCCCGGGAAAGTGTTTCTTTTTGATAAACAGACGGAACAGAGGATCCCCTTTTTACCCGTTCCCATAACAGATGGAGGCCTGCGATGAAACAAAAACCGATCTATAGGAATATAAACCATTTAAAGGGCTGGCTGTATCTTCTGCCGGCACTTCTTTTTCTGGGAGTCTTCCTGGTGTATCCCCTCATTGATGTGTTCATCTATTCTGTGGAGGAAGGATACAACTCGGCTTCCCAGACCTATTTTGGCATCGGAACCTACAACTACTCCTACGTTCTTCATGACCCATACTTTTTACAGGCCGTGAAAAACACCTTCCTTCTGGTTATTATCACGGTTCCCCTGTCTACAGGAATCGCCTTGTTAATCTCGGTAGGGCTGCATTCTGTAAAACCCCTAAGGGAGTTGTTTCAAACTGTTTATTTTCTTCCTTATGTGACCAATACCCTGGCAGTCGGTTTGGTCTTTATGATTCTGTTTAAAAAGACTGCCTATTCCGACGGGTTTGTCAACCTGATTATCCGGTGGTTTGGCGGAAGTTCCGTAGACTTTATAGACGGGCCTTACTGGGCCAAGATGTTTGTGTTATGTTTTTACACCATCTGGGTGGTCATGCCGTTTAAAATCCTGATTCTGACCAGCGCCTTAGCATCTGTCAATCAGGACTACTACCAGGCAGCCCAGGTAGACGGCACACCAAGACTCCGAATCTTTCTACGGATCACCCTTCCCATGATCTCCCCCATGATCTTCTATCTGGTGATCACAGGGTTTATCGGCGCTTTCAAAGCGTACAGTGATGCGGTGGCTTTGTTTGGCACCAACCTAAATGCAGCGGGGATGAATACCATCGTAGGCTACGTCTACGACATGCTGTACTGAGACAGCGGCGGTTATCCGTCCTATGCGGCGGCAGCGGCTATCCTGCTGTTTGCCATTGTTCTGACCATCACCACCATCAATTTGCTGGCCAGTGATAAAAAGGCTGGCCTCTGACCAGAGCAAAGGGATGTTCGGCATCTCCAGGCCAAAACTTTCACATCCCGCTTCCGAAAAACCAACCGAAAAACCTTTGCTGTTTTGAGAAAGGAACGGATATCCAAAATGAATGATTACAAACATGCAGCTAAAACTGCCGCAATCCATAGAAAAGCTGCCCAAGCTCTTACCTACTTTTTTCTGGGCATTTGGGCTGTCATTGTCCTGTTTCCTTTTTACTGGATGGTTCTCACCTCCGTAAAAAGCTACAGCGCCTACAGTTCAGAATATATTCCCAGATTTTTTACCCTGGCTCCCACCTTCCAGAATTATGTGGATGCCTTTACCGCTGTCCCTCTCTTGCGATACTTAATGAACACCGCATGGTTTACAATTGCCACCACAGCCGTCATGCTCATTGTCATCACCCTTGCAGCCTTTGCATTTGCACGGCTGGAATTTCGGGGAAAGAACCTGGTATTCCTTCTCTTCCTTTCCATGATGATGATTCCCAACGAGCTGGTGGTCATCACCAACTTTGTCACCGTCACCAACCTTGAGATGCGCAACTCTTTTCCAGGGCTTATCCTTCCCTCGGTCATGTCGGTGTTCTACCTTTATCTTCTGAAGGAGAACTTTGAACAGATACCAGACAGCCTGTACTATGCGGCAAAAGTGGACGGCACTTCGGACTTTCGCTATCTTATAAAAGTTGTGATTCCCATATCCAAGCCTACCCTGATTACCATCGTCATCTTAAAGGTGATCGAGTGCTGGAATTCTTATGTATGGCCTCGCCTCATCACTGACGACCCAAAGTATTATCTGGTCTCCAACGGCATCCAGGAGATTCGGGAAAATGGATTTGGCCGCGAGAATATCCCGGCTATGATGGCAGCCGTTGTGGTTATCTCTGTGCCGCTAATTCTCTTGTTTTTCATGTTCCGCAAAAAAGTGATGGCCGGAGTGTCAAGAGGAGGAACAAAAGGATGAGACAATTATATTTAACCCATCTTAATAAGGGATACCTGGGACATAACCATCCCTGCGGCCACCGATCCAGGTCAAAAAGTTGGATTTTAAACGCTGTGGCTGCACTCTCCCTGGCTGGGTGCCTGACCATGCTTACCGGATGCCACGGGAAAGAGGGACTAAGCCCCTTTGAGGTTCCCGATGCATTTGATCTTTCCAGGAATTATGAGATTACGTTCTGGGCAAAAAACGACACCAACAAGACTCAGACTGGGATCTATGAGAAGGCCATCTCCGATTTTGAGGCCCTGTATCCCAACATCACCGTCCATTTGCGTCTGTATACCGACTACGGCAAGATCTACAATGATGTTATCACCAACATCGCCACCGGCACCACTCCCAATGTGTGCATCACCTATCCGGATCATATTGCTACCTACTTAACAGGCGTTAACATGGTCGTGCCTTTAGAGAAGCTGTTTGACCATGAACAGTATGGTCTTGGCGGAAGCCAGGTTCTCTTTGATTCTCCCAAAGTATCCGAAATCGTTCCCCAGTTTTTGGAGGAGTGTTCCTTCGGCGGCCATTACTATGCCATTCCTTACATGCGTTCCACAGAGGCCTGCTACATCAACAAAACTTATGTGGAGGCTTTAGGCTACCAGCTTCCAGAATCGTTGACCTGGGATTTTGTGTGGCAGGTCTCTGAGGCGGCCATGGCCCAGGATTCTCAAGAGAATTTCCTGGTAAACGGGCAAAAAGTCATGATTCCTTTCATCTATAAGTCCACGGACAACATGATGATCCAGATGTTGAGGCAGCGTCAGGCCGGCTACTCTTCTGAGGGCGGAGAACTGCTTCTGTTTAACGATACCACCAAAGAACTTCTGCTTACCATCGGAGAACATGCCAGGACAGGGGCTTTCTCCACATTTAAGATATCCAGCTATCCAGCTAATTTTTTAAATGCAGGACAGTGTATCTTTGCCATTGACTCTACCGCCGGAGCCACCTGGATGGGAACCAATGCCCCTTTATGTGACATCAGTGCAGACAAACTGGTGGAGTTCGAAACCGCTGTCATGCCCATCCCTCAGTTTGACCCCCAGAATCCTCAGATGATCTCCCAGGGGCCGTCAGTCTGCGTCTTCAATCGGGAGGATCCCCAAGAGGTCCTGGCTTCCTGGCTCTTTACCCAGTATCTGTTGACTAACCAGGTACAGATCGCCTATTCTGAAACAGAAGGCTATGTTCCTGTCACACAGAAGGCCCAGGAGTCTTTGGAATACAGGGATTATCTGTCACGTGGCGGCCAGGACAACGGGCTTTACTATGATGTGAAGATCCGTGCTGCCAAGATGCTGTTAGACAACACGGACCATACCTTTGTCACCCCGGTATTTAACGGTTCTGCCTCTCTTCGGGATGCTTCCGGCCAGATGATCGAATCTACGGTAAAATCTGTACGACGCGGGGAAGTTGTTGACGATGCCTATATAGAAGCGCTATACGACAACATGACATCCTTGTATCGTTTAGATCAGATCGGCAGTCTGAGAGCTGCTTCCCACGCTCAAAAAACGGATCTTGGCAAACTTCCTCCCATGTCCATTTTTCTTCTCTCCTCCTTAGGCGCTGCATGGCTCCTTATGGTTTTGTATGTGATCCTTCGAAAGGCAAAAAAGAGGCAAGCCTATTGATTTATTGGAAAATGCGTGTATAATAGGCTTGTGTTTGACAGTCTTTCGACTGAATACTTGAAACACAGAAAGAGGAGAATGAGTAAAATGAAAAAATTAACATCAGTGGCTATCGTTTTGTCTCTTGCCCTGGCCCTTACAGGCTGTGGGTCCTCCGGCAAGGGCTCCGGATCCAAAGATGCCGATGTCAAGTCCGAAGGGGTCATGACCTATGAGGAATATGTGGCTGCACCCCTGGATTCCCAGGTGGTTGTTGAGACCTATGTACAAGCCAAGCAGTCCTGGTGGGACAACAAGGCAACCGTTTATTCCCAGGATAAGGATGGAGCCTATTTCCTGTACAATATGGCCTGCTCCCAGGAAGATTATGACAAGCTAACTGTGGGAACCAAGATCAAGGTGACCGGGTATAAGGCGGAGTGGTCCGGCGAAGTGGAGATCATCGATGCCACATTTGAGATTGAAGAGGGAAATTATGTGGCCGAGGCACAGGACATCACATCTCTTCTGGGATCTGAGGAGTTGATTAAGCATCAGAATGAGTTCGTATCCTTTAAAGGCATGACCGTGGAACCAGCTGGCCAGGATGCAGACGGCAATGATGTGGCGTTTCTTTACAGCTGGGATGGTTCCGGCCAGGAGGGGGATGATCTGTACTTTAATGTTTCCCTGGATGGAAGTACGTATAATTTCACAGTGGAATCCTATCTCTGTGACAATACAACAGAGGTGTACAAAGCTGTGAAAGAATTAACGGTTGGTGACAAGATTGATCTGGAAGGGTTCCTTTACTGGTACGAGGGAGTGAACCCCCACATTACTTCTGTGAAGGCAGCGAAGTAATAGGAAGTTATATGCCATTGGGAAGCCCCTTGATACTTCGGTTTCAGCCGGATTATCAAGGGGTTTTATCTTATATTAATTCTTCTCTATAAGAATCTCCCCTTCCGTGTATTTGCGTTCCATATCGTGATGGAGTTTTCGGTTTTCCACTGTCTCGAAGAGGATAGAGAAATCATAGTCTTCCGGATACATCTCTTTGGCCGCTACATGAAGCTTCACCCTCTTATGATTGATCCATATCTTTTTGTTTTTCATCTGTACTCTTAAGATGCCTTTTTCATTGATTCTCTGGCACACGATTCCCAGTTTTCTGTCTGGGTAGACCATGACGCAGTCTCCGATGTTGTATTTCTCACTGAGGGGCTCCAGGGGTTTTTTCTCTTTGATCTTTTTAAGTTTGCTTCTTCTTGTCTTTGTGATACCCTCCTGGCCCTGGAAGGAATATCTGCTTACTGCATCCTCACCGTAGGATGCCCGGACCGCTGCTTCAAGCATTTCTCTTGGCATGCCCAGCCTGTCTGCAATATAGAAAGCGCAGCTTTCTCCTGCCTGGCCTATGACCATCTGATAGGTGGGCTCTAGAGATTCTTTGTCGAAGGTCATCTTGGCGTTTATGATTCCAGAGGTTCGGTCTGCGTATTCCTTCACTTCTGTATAGTGGGTGGTTACCAGGAAAAGAGCGCCGCATTTTCTTAATTCTTCCAGAATAGCCGTGGCGATTCCCATTCCCTCTACCGGATCTGTGCCGGAACCTAACTCATCCATGATTATAAAACTGTCACTGTCTGCTTCTTTCAAGATCTCCAGGACACGTTTCATATGTGCCGAGAAGGTAGACAGGTTCTCAGAAAGGTTCTGGCCGTCGCCGATGTCGCAGAGGTAGGAACTATTCATGCAGATATCCACCTCTTTACAAGGAATGTGAAGCCCGCACTGAGCCATCATGCAGTTGAGCATCACGGTCTTTATGGCTACGGTTTTCCCGCCTGTGTTAGGGCCAGTTATGACGATTCCCTGAACCGGGCTGCCGATCTGAAACTGAAGAGGCACGTTATGTTTCCGATCCATCAGCGGATGCCTTCCGTCCTTGATCTGGATTCTGCGCCCCGTATTGATGTGCGGTTCTGTTCCATCCAGCTCCAGGCTTAGCTTTCCCTTGGAAAATGTAAAGTCCAGACGCTCCATAACCCGAATATTCTCCAAAATAATGCTGGAAACGGAATCAATCATGGATGTTAAGGTATACAGAATCCGGTAAACCTCATTTTCTTCCCTGATTTTAAGCTGCTCCAACTCTTCATAGTACCTTGCAACCCCTGAAGGCTCCATAAACAAGGTATTCCCGCTGGCAGATTTATCGATGACACTTCCTGATACTTTCAACTTATACTCCTTTTTTACAGGAACACAGAGCCTGCCGTTTCGGAAGGTACAGTAATTGTCTGCCATGTAGTCTTTGTTGGATCGGATAATCTGTTCTGCCTTCTGCTTCATCTGCTCTTCACACCTGGCAATCTGCCCTCTTATCTGGGAAAGCTCCCTGGATGCATAATCATCTACCTGGCCGCCTCGAATCTGCCGGCTGATCTCCTCCCGCTCTTGTGCCAGCTCATCCAGATTCTCTTCATAGCAGGCAAGCAGGCTGCCACGCTGCCTTCCTTTTTTCAGATAATCTTTCAGACGGCGGAAGGCCACCAGGGCAATCTCTGTCTTCTCCAGCTGGAAAGGCGTTAAGCATTCCCCTTTTCCGGCTGCCGCCAGAATGGTTTTCATATGGGAAACCTCCTGTAAAGGCGGCGTTCCCAGCGTTTCCATCAGGTTCCTGCCGTCTGTGGTATCCCTTAATTCCTTCCTCAATTCGCCTTCCGACAGGTAATAATCCACCCTCCTGATCCTCTCTCTGGCCGCCTCTGTTATGGCAAGTTCCATCCACCGCTCCTTTATCTTATCAAATTCGATCTGCTTTTCTATATTCATATCTTCTTTTCTCCTGATCTACGATATCCTTGTTATGTCAAATCCTTATATCTGCCTTACAACGCAAAAAAACCATGGCTGCCTGAACGCAAATATACCATGGTTGTTTCATCAATGATGATTTCTTTTATCTGGTTTTCAGGAGATGTCAAAAATCTCCATCCCCATAGCAGATACCACAATATTAAGCAATTGTAAGGCAAAAACGTCGACAGCTTACGCCGTCAACAGACAGGCAGACTTCTAACATAAATTGAAACCTGAAGTCTTCCTTTGCAATTTTTATTTTGCAATTTTCTCCCTTACAACCACAATTAACATGCAAAATCCTCCTAACGTTTTATCTTTCTTTCTCTAACAGCCCTATCACGTTTTGATGGCCTGCTCTTATGGGCATTGTACAACACTGCTCCACGTCTGCCTTATTATACATAGAGAGAGACTGCTTGTCAAGGAAGATTTCTCTGTACAGTACCAATATTTATTTGTTATTTTTTTATCAATCTATTTGTATTTTCCCAAACTTATGCTATACTTTCTGAAAACAATCAAACGCCCCATTCCTTATGAGGCAAAGTGTGTTCTAAACTTACGAAAAGGAGAATCACCACATGGCACAGCGAAATCTTACACTACTGACAGATTTATATGAATTAACAATGATGCAGGGATATTTCAAAGAAAAGGAGGCCAATGAGACCGTTATCTTCGATGCCTTCTACCGAAGCAATCCCAACAACAACGGATATTCCATCTGTGCCGGTCTGGAACAGGTCATCGAGTACATCAACGATCTTCATTTTGAACAGGAGGATGTAGATTACCTGCGCTCCACCGGCCTCTTCGGAGAGGACTTTCTTGCCTACCTGTCAGATTTCCATTTCTCCGGAGATATCTATGCCATCCCGGAAGGAACGGTGGTATTCCCAAGGGAACCTCTGGTGAAGGTGATCGCGCCTATTATGGAGGCACAACTGGTGGAGACCGCCCTGTTAAACATCATCAACCATCAAAGCCTGATTGCCACCAAGACTGCCAGAGTGGTGTATGCCGCCCAGGGTGATGGGATCATGGAATTTGGCCTTCGTCGGGCCCAGGGACCGGATGCCGGCATCTATGGAGCCAGAGCCGCCATGATCGCTGGCTGCATCGGCACCTCCAACGTCCTGGCAGGCCAAATGTTTGACGTTCCGGTAAAGGGAACCCATGCCCACAGCTGGATCATGAGCTTTCCTGACGAATTGACCGCCTTCCGCGCTTACGCCAAGCTATACCCCACAGCCTGCATTCTTTTGGTAGATACATACGATACCTTAAAATCCGGCGTTCCCAACGCTATCAAGGTGTTTACAGAGATGCGGGATGCCGGGATTCCTCTTACCTTTTACGGGATCCGTTTAGACAGCGGTGACCTGGCCTATCTGTCCAAAAAGGCCAAAAAGATGCTGGATGATGCCGGATTTGGGGATGCAGTGATCTCTGCCTCCAACGATCTGGATGAGAATCTTATCAGCAGCTTAAAGCTTCAGGGAGCTGCCATCAACTCCTGGGGCGTGGGAACCAACCTGATCACCTCCAAAGACTGCCCCTCCTTCGGCGGTGTCTATAAACTGGCTGCTATCCGAGATGAAGCCACAGGAACCTTTATCCCCAAGATCAAGCTGTCGGAAAATGCGGAGAAGATCACCAATCCAGGCAACAAGACCATCCGCCGGATCTACAACAAGGAGACTGGCAAGATCATCGCTGATCTCATCTGCCTGGTAGATGAGATCTATGACTCCAGGGATTCTCTCCTGCTCTTTGACCCTGTGGAGACCTGGAAGAAGACACACCTGGCTCCAGACAGCTACACCCTCCGGGAACTGATGGTTCCGGTTTTCCTAAATGGCCAATGTGTCTATAAATCCCCCAAAGTTATGGACATCCGGGAGTACTGTAAGAAAGAGTTAAATACCCTGTGGGTTGAGTCCCTCCGTCTGGAATACCCCCACCGCACCCATGTGGATCTGTCCCTGCCTCTGTGGAAGATGAAGAATGAGTTGTTAAGCCAGTATCATTTTGGTGGGTAAATCCATTCACAATCTATTCATAAATCTTTTACATGCTTGCTAAACTTTCTTCATAAATTACCGCTATACTTATAAATGTCAGATGAAGTTGTTGTTGCTGCTTACATTTCGATAAGATTTTTTTCATAATCTGCCGGTGATCTTTTAAAAAGATTACCGGCTCCTCCCTTTTTATAGAAAGAAAATGATTGGGTAATAAACAGAACAAGAGCTGCCTTTCCCCCACAGAAAGCAGCTCTTTTGTCACGTACAATCATATTACATTATAACCATAACAGTCTGACATTCCCCTTTGTCAAACTGTTGCATGCAAGCACCCCCATGTGCTTCTCATGGGACAAATATACCACTCTTTTCCAGAAATGTCAAGATTTTCACGTCAATTTGCACAATATTTTCTTTTTTATCTTTGAATCTTGTATTTATTTTTTCTATTTTCGCACATACTTTTCCTATAGTTTGGTTATCCCCAATATCCTGCTATCATGGTTACAAAAATTTAGATATAAAGGAGAAGATCCATGAAATTTTCCACGCATCTTGAAGAAAATATTGATCATTTAAATGAACGTTTGGATATAACAGCCAATTTTGATGTGGTCTATTGCACCACCAAGGTAGGTGGCAGGGATGCCTGCATCTATTTTGTAGACGGCTTTACCAAAGACGAAGTCCTCTTAAAAATCATGCAGATCTGGGAATCCATAAAACCGGAGGCCATGCCAGAGGATGCCCATGAATTTTCCAAACAATATATTCCTTACGGCGAGGTTGGGCTGGTGGATCAGGAAAAAGACATGATTGTCCAGCTGCTGACCGGAATCTCCTGCATCTTCATCGACGGCTATGACCGCTGCCTCACCATCGATTGCCGCACCTATCCGGCCAGAGGCGTATCTGAGCCGGAAAAAGATAAGGTGATGCGAGGTTCCAGAGATGGATTCGTAGAGACCCTGATCTTCAATACTGCCCTGATCCGCAGGAGAATCCGGGATCCAAAACTGACTATGGAAATCCTGACTGCCGGGGAAAGTTCCCACACAGATATTGCCGTCTGTTATATGAAGGGACGAGTCGATGAACAGATGTTAACAAATATAAAAGAACGGATTCAGAATCTTCATGTAGACGCCTTGACTATGAACCAGGAAAGCCTGGCAGAATGCCTCTATCCACATAAATGGTACAATCCCTTCCCCAAATTCAAATTCTCAGAGCGGCCAGATACAGCCGCCGCCTCGATTTTGGAGGGAAATATCATTATCCTGGTAGACAATTCCCCTGCAGCCATGATTCTCCCTTCTTCTGTCTTCGATATCATTGAGGAAGCCGATGATTACTACTTTCCGCCGGTTACAGGAACATACCTTAGGCTGTCGAGAATGTCCATTTCCCTTCTTGCCCTTTTGCTAACCCCTACCTGGCTTCTCCTTATGCAGAATCCTCAGGTTCTGCCGCCCTGGCTGGAATTTATCCTGTTATCCGAAGCTCCCCATGTCCCCCTGGTGATCCAGCTGTTTATCCTGGAATTTGCCATCGACGGGCTGCGGCTGGCGGCCATCAACACGCCCAATATGCTGACCACTCCTTTGAGTGTCATCGCCGGTATTGTACTGGGGGAATATTCTGTGAAATCCGGTTGGTTCAACAGCGAAACCATGCTTTATATGGCCTTTGTCACCATTGCCAACTACTCCCAGGCCAGCTTCGAACTGGGATATGCCCTTAAGTTTATGCGTATGTTAATCCTTCTGCTGACTGCTCTCTTCAACGGCTGGGGATATGCAGCAGGCATTCTCTTTTCGGTGTGCGCCATTGTGTTCAACAAAACCATCGCCGGAAAAAGCTATATCTACCCTTTGATTCCGTTCCACTGGTCTGAGCTTAAGAAGCGGTTTTTCCGGGGAAGGCTACCTCATAAACAAAAGCAATAAAACCATATATGTGCCTAAACACTTATCTTACCAGCTGGCGTTAGGCAATATCCAGTCACGTTCTTATCTGTTGCCATAGGATTTGCCGGACTGTTCCACATGTTGCCGAACGCTCCCCCTGCCTCCGTTAAGCAGATTCCAAAGCCATGGAAAACGTCTCAAAACACTGGCAACAAGGCAACAGATCGCTGTAACCAACGCTGGCATCCCCAGGTACAAAAGTCCGGCTGCCAACTCACTTCCCCACAGCCACCTTGCCAGAATTTTATTGAGAAAACGGACAAGGATAAAATGAAATGCATAGATAAAAAATGTGTAATCCATCCAGGGCCTAAGGGGCTTTAACCGTCTTTCGTCTGCCATCAGCCAGATGCCCAAAACTGCCATGGTATAATATGCAACAATAGCCGGAGGAAAGGATCTGGCATAGTAAGGTATCCCGGCCAATATCCCGGCTCCCAGAAGCCCACCTCCCAAGAGCCCTCGTCTCCGTGTCCATCCGGCTTCTGCTGCCTTCTGCCCATGGAGAGCCCAAAAGCCTGCCAAAGAGTAATAAAAAACCGCATCCAGGTTTATCTGCGGCAGGATATGCTCCCCCAGGATCCCAACAAACACGACTGCCAGAAACAAACTCCCGCTCCAAAGCTTTCTAAGGAACAGATACAGAATCGG
>JAETTS010000767.1 GCA_021769025.1 Enterocloster bolteae | reverse complement strand
CTCCTTTAAACGGATCAGGTTCATCCCCACCCGGAGGGTTCCCGCGTCCGCCGCGTCGTGGGGCATGGCAAACCCGGGGTAAATCACGACATAAGGGCCATTTTCTTCAATATTATGAATCATAGACTCCACATAACACTTCTCTATCACACCATCCCGCAAAAGGCGCGACGCGGACAGACGCACCGCCTCCCGCCAGTCTCTGCATTCCACATCCAGCTCGATCCGGTCCGCTGTCAGTATATGGTGGAGCATAGGTGCAAACAGGTCCGGGTTCTCCCCTTCCACACAAAAATACTGATTCACTTCCTCTTCCACCTTTTTAAGAAGCAGTTCCACATCCTGTTCCTTATACTGGCGGATCACCGGCTTTAACCGGTTTAACAGGCCCTTTGCCGTAATCTTCTTTTTCTCCAGGCGGGGAGGCAGGTTTTTGCGGCTTCGAAGGTCATCAATCAGATGTCCCACCTTCAGGTAGTCCGTATCATCCAGCGAGGGCGTCACCACCACGTTGTCAATCTCACAGTCTGAAAGCCTTACCGTGGAAATGACCATATCCGCCTGTCCTTTCCTGATCCGTCCTACTTCATGGGCCGACATAATATCTACAATCTGGAAGTTAAAATGCTTTTTCAGCCGCTCTAACAGCAGCTGAGAAGTGCCGATTCCTCCATGGCAGACCAGGATAACATGGAACGCCACTTCCTTATTTTTCTTGCGTTCAATGGCCGCGCAGATATGGATGGCTATATAGGTCAGCTCCACCGGACTTAATGGGCGGCGTATATATTTTTCCACAATCGCCCTGTTCTCGTCCACCGCGTACTCAATCTGCTTATTCTTATCCAGAATCTGTCTTAAAACAGGATTTTCCTTAAAGGACAGATCGGATGACTCAAATATGGACTGCAGATGGTTGGACAGATTTTCATAAAACACATAATCATTGTTAAAATCCAGCTCCAGCGTTCTGGAAACCGCCTCTATGAACTGCCTGGTAATCAGCTGTGTCTTCACAATATCCCCGTTAAAATCATCCTTCTTCAGATACCGGAGTCCTGAAAGCACCATGCTTAGATACTGGACCTCATCTTCCGTCACCGTAACCCCACAGTACTGGCACAGGTATTTTAAAATTCCGGCCGCCATAGGGTAGCGCAGGTTATAGGAAATATCCTGTTTTTCCACAAACTCCCCCTGGCGCACCCTTTTTAACAGAATGCTCAGGTATAGGGTCAGTTCATGGAAGGAGTCATCGGTCATAAAGCTGTTGTTGGCGTGCTCCTGCTCA
>JAETTS010000766.1 GCA_021769025.1 Enterocloster bolteae | reverse complement strand
GAAAATCCCAGTCTACATCTGCTTCTGGCTCGGGTTCTTTGTGGGGCGCTAAGGATGCCCTGCTTTGGGGCTCCCTTTGTGCCATCCCTGCTGTCAGACCGGACAGGGAGAGGGGAAGCGTTTGGTTGAGGCTCTTTTCCACGGCTTCTATAATCTGACCGACAAAACGTTCTTCCCGTTCCCTTGTTTCCAGATAGGGGTCTTCCTGTGTGCGGTAATAATGGTCAAAATAATCGACCAGTGCAAGGGCGATCGCATGGCTGTAGGATCTGAATTCCTGCTTGTCCATGGCTTGCAGATATTCCCATGCTTTCCGATGCAGGTCTTTCTCCAGATTGAAGCGCAGATTTGTGCTTCTGATGTTGTTTGCCATGGCTTATTCCCTCCTTTTCAGGCTCATCAGGGCCAGATATTCATATCCCTTGGCGGTGGCACAGATATCATCGAGGATCGTGACACGGGATTCGTCATACGTTCCGAAATTGCGGATCAGACATCCGCCACCACCGACCACGTACAGCCGCATCAGGTCAGGGTTATATTCATATTTGCGGAGTGTGGCAAAGATATCAGCCACATACTGTCTGGCAACAGCTGTAATACAGTCCAGATATGGGGTGGAGATATCTGCTGCTTTGAACCGCAGAACCTGTTCTACTGTGGATTCTTCGATCTTTACACCGAACTGGTCGAGGATGGAATTCTTTGCTGCAATCATGCACTGGTTAACCCCGAATTTTTCTGTCCAGCAACGGCTTTCCTGTGCTTTTTTATTGTTGATATACAGGATGTTCATGGTGCCGTTCCCGATATTTGCAAGGAGATTGGTGCCTTTCAGAGTACTCAGAAGGTTTACGATTGCGGGGTATCCCTGTGGATAAAGGCTGCATCCAACAAAGCGGATGTGGTAATCCTTGTTGTTGAAGCGGTAGCTGACTTCTGAATTTTGAAGCAGATAGGAGCGAAATTCTTCCCGCTGGTTTCGGATCCATGTCAGGGGAAGCCCGGCAGCCAGATGGACATCTGCTTCCTGGATAGAAAAGACGTTCAGTTCCCTTGCCACTGCCATCAGTGTCAGGAGATAATAGTCTTCATCCATCGCTTTGTCCGGGATAAATTCCTTGTGTCCTTCGCCGATCCGGTAATAGGTGCCGTTATATTCCAGAATGTTGCAGGTAAAGATAGGTTCTGTTTCAAAGGCAGTGATGCCGGTAGGTGTAACTGTGTGGGCAGTCTTAATGTTGCCGTAGCCATGATCCACGGCGATGATTTTTGTGTTATTGATTTCTCT
>JAETTS010000765.1 GCA_021769025.1 Enterocloster bolteae | reverse complement strand
CTGACACATTTACTTTCAGTTAAATGACGCAGAATGAATTTTCAGCCTGCAAGGCGGAGGAGGGAGGCGACGAGGTGGCATCGTTGACCGATGGTGCTGTGTGCCAGTGGCACACGTTTAGCACGGACCGAAGCAGAGCGTAGACCAACATGGCAGGTGGAAATTCAGGAAAGTCATTTGACGAAATGTAAATGTGTCAGTACACTAGGAACGGACAGGTGGTATAAAATTGCCAGGGCTGTATGTTGGAAGGGTCACAGTAAAGCAGCATCCGCCTTTCGGAGTGTCGGATAGGGTGATGGTTCCATGATGGAGCAGTACCAGTTCCTTGGCGATGCTGAGTCCCAGGCCGAAGTGCTGCTTGTCGCTGCGGGCAGAGTCAGCCTGATAGAATCGGTCAAAGACGTAGGGTTTGTTTTCCTGCGAGATCCCGCAGCCTTCATCCTCAACTTGAAAATACAGGAAGTGTTTCTTCTTGTCTACTTGGGCCTGGAGGAAAATGGAGCTGCCAGAAGGAGTGTAGTATCTGGCATTGTCCAGAAGAACCATGAAGATTTGCCGGATACGGTCCGGATCTCCCCAGACATGAGGAAGGGCTTCGGAGGGCAGTTCCAGATGCAGGGAAATTCCTTTTTCCCTGCAGGCAGGCTGAACAGATTCCAATAGATCAATGAGAAGGGTATCCATATCCACTTCTTTCCTCTCAAGCTTCCAGGTTTTGGCATCGGCGGATGCAAGGAGGAGCATATCGTCGATGAGACGGGACATACGGACACATTCGCTGTCGATGAGAGGCAGCAAGGTGTCCTTTTTTTGTGGGGAATCAGATATGGCGGAGACGGCAGACCGCAGAACCGCCAGGGGCGAGCGTAGTTCGTGGGAGGCTGCAGCAATAAACTGGGCCTGGGTTTTCCGGCTTTCCTCCACAGGGATTAAAGACCAGCCTACGAATATCCAGCTGATTAGCCACAGACATCCGATGCCCAGGACTGCCAGAAGAATCAGATAGACAACGGTTCCCCTTAAAAGTTCCCGTACAGGCGGAATGTAAGAGATGGCACAGATACTTTTGACACCTCCCTTGGTGGATAATGTTTCGACCATAACATAATAATGGTCATTGTGCCGTCCTTCCATAGTCATCAGGGAAGTGGTGTTGGAAGTAGAGGAGACAGGGGCCAGACTCATAGAAACACCTTGGGACTGGGCCAGTTCTATGGCCTGTTTAATAAGGATATCCCGTTCGGTATCAGGCAACCAGGAGCCTTGGTAGAAAAACGGAATTCCATTTT
>JAETTS010000764.1 GCA_021769025.1 Enterocloster bolteae | reverse complement strand
AGCCGTATCCGTGATACTGATATGGCTCAGGAAATGATGGCCTTTACAAAGAACAATGTTCTCGTTCAGGCTGCTCAATCCATGCTGGCTCAGGCTAACCAGCAGCCGCAACAAGTCCTGCAATTACTCCGGTAATTTCGGTCTTATTTTAAAATATTGTGATCACAAAAAATGGAGGAGCTTCCTTGTGGAGCTCCTCCTGTTTTGCTGGTTATTCTGTTTATTCCAGGGGCAGGGCTATCAGATCAGCCATGGCTTTCCGGGCGGCTTCATCCAAAGGCCGGAAGGGGGCGCGGCAGAACCCGCAGTCGACTCCTTTGAGAGTCCAGCCATATTTCATGGCATTGAAGATCCCTATCTTGACGGTTGCTTCTACCCGCAGGTTAATGGCATGCTGCCAATGGTACGCCTGGGCCATATCGCCGCGCTGAAAGGCTTCCTGGACTTTGTGGAACAACGGTGCAAACAGATTGACTGTGGTTCCAATCGTAGCACAGGAACCCATAGACAATGCACCCAGGAACTGTTCATCAAAGCCGTTGATAAGGGCTTTCCCAGGAAAAGCCTGACCCATGCGCTCCAGACTGTACAAATTGTTTGAAGTGTGTTTAATGCCAACAATATTTTCATTTGCCAGCAATCGGCCAGCATTATCCTTATTAAACTCTACACCAGTAAATTGAGGGATATTGTAGACAATAGCAGGTACATTTGGCAGGGCTTGAATTACATCTTCATAGTAGCCTGTTATTTCATCCATAGAAAATTTATAATAGTAAGGCGGAATCATGGAAACGGCTAAAGCCCCAGCAGACATGGCATGACGGGCCAGGTCAATCACATCTTTGGTACGGATCGTGCCTACATGAGAAATAACAGGTGCCCTTCCATTTACGGCTTTCAAAGTATGTTCTAGCACCTTCTTACGTTCGTCCAGGCTGAGAAGCAAACCTTCACCAGAGGAACCGCAGCAATAGAAACCTTCTACTCCATCCTGGAGCTGGAGCTCCACAATGCGCTCCAGAGCTTCATAGTTGATGCTTTCATCTTGATTCGTGGGAGTAATAAGAGCAGACCAAATTTTATGGAACTGTTCCGGCTTCACGTTTACCATGCAGTCCATCCTCCATCAAGTACCAGATTAGAGCCAGTCATAAAGGAAGAAGCTTGAGAAGCTAAAAAGATTAACGCACCATTGTACTCGTTTTCCTGGGACATACGGCCCATAGGCATGCGGGCGCAGAAATTTGCCTGAAATGTTTCATCCTGGGTATCACGCCATACCCCGGCAG
>JAETTS010000019.1 GCA_021769025.1 Enterocloster bolteae | reverse complement strand
CAGATATGCTAAACCATGTTCCTGCCCGGCCGGCTTCCAGCTTCCGGGAGGCAGTTCAGTCCGTATGGCTTCTAAACCACATATTCAGGGAGACCATGTCTTATCTGTCCATTGGATGCATTGACCGGATTCTTTATCCTTATTTTGAGAAGGACTATCTGGCAGGAAAGATAACCCTGCAGGAGGCTCAGGAACTGGTGGATGTATTCTGCCTCCGTGTAAACGACAGGGCCCAGCTTGACCCGGAGAATTATGTGGTGGATCAGAGAAAGCTGGAGGGAGCCCCTAGACAGTGCCGTCTGGATTACAATTTTGGATTTGTGTCGGAGAGAGAAACGGATGAGGCAGATGCCATCAACCATTGGGGACAGAATATTCTCATCAGTGGTATCGGAGAGGATGGAACTGACAGTACCAATGTGCTGACTTATCTGTTTTTAAATGCCCATGAAAAGTTTCAGATGACGGATCCGACTTTGACGGTTCGGCTCCATAAAAACAGTCCTTCCATGCTTCTGGAACGTGTGGCGGAGGTATTAAAGACAGGAGGAGGGATGCCTTACATCAACAATGATGATATTATAATCTCTGCGTACCAACGATTCGGCATCAATCCGAAGGATGCCCGGAATTATGCCAATTCCAACTGCTGGGAGACATTGCTTCAGGGCTGCTGCAATCAGGAGATGATACGCGGGATTAATTTCTTGTATCTTTTAGAACTGGCTCTTAACCGTGGAAAGTCTTTTGTCTATGGGGCGGATATGGCTGGGCAACCCCAGCCAGACAGCAAAGATCCCATGTCCCTATCCCCGTGGTGCGGGCCGGTCAACGGCGTGATTGACGGGATCGACACAGGGGATGTGGGAAATTTCCGGGACATCAGGGATGTTATGGATGCCTGGAAAAAGCAGCTGGATTTTATGTTGGAAACCTGTGTTCGGGAATTCGCAGAGGAAATCTACAGAAATGGAAGCCACGGGCCTTTCAGCTCCAATCCCCTTTTGTCTGCCATGACAAAGGATTGCATAGATCGTCTTACGGATATCTGCCATCAGGGGGCTAGGTACAATCTGTGGCATATTCTGTCTGAGGCAGTATCCAACGCGGCGGATGCTGTGGCGGCTATTCAGAAGGTTGTATTTGAAGAACAGACCGTGACGCTGCCGCAGTTGGTGGAGATTCTGAAAAATAACTGGGAAGGAAATCAGGCCCTGCAGATGAAGATGATACATGAGGGGGAGAAGTTTGGTAATGGACAGGAACAGGTTGACAGGTTGGCCTGTGAGATGGTATCTTATTTTGTAGATCAGGTAAATGCTTATAACAGCCAATATGACGACCTTATCTTTTCTCCGTGTATTGCCACCTTTTCCTGGATTGTAAACATCGGGAAGCGGATCGGGGCCTCTGCAGATGGAAGGATGTCCAAAGAACCGATTGCGGCCAATATGTCTCCGGTTCCTTCCAGAGATATCTCCGGTCCCACAGCGGCTCTGAATTCCTACCTGAAGCTGGATACGGCTTCCATGGCAGCAGGAGCACCCATTGATTTGCGGATAAGCTTAAGCGGCCTGGAAGGGGAGGAAGGAACCAGGCGTATTGCCGCCATGATAAAAACATTTATCCAGATGGGAGGTAATATGATGACTCTTACCATCACCAGTGTGGAGGAATTGCGCCAAGCAATGGAGTCGCCGGAGAAATACCGGGGCCTTCGTGTCAGGATGGGAGGATGGTCTGCATACTATACGCTTCTCAGCAAGGAATCCCAGAAGGTACATCTAAAGAGAGTGGAGCATGGTTTGGCATAAGCAAGAACAAATGGAACAGAAACTAAACGCACTAGGGAGGAAATATGGCTGCTCCGCTGCCCAGGTTTGTCTGCGGTGGTGCCTGCAAAAAGGACATCTTCCCCTGCTATATGTGACCGGTTAGAGAACCCGGCAGATAGATAAAAAGGCGGTTGTATTGGGGGCAGTGTATTCTGACTCGGTGCAGCCGCTTTTCTGTGTTGTGGTCTGGCGTGTAAGAGTGCCTTTAAAGAAAGAGTTTCTTCTACGGCGTTGTATTTGGAAGAAAAATGGGATATGCTGTAAATAATTCATTTTTTAGAAAGGTAAAATCTTGTTCATGAAACAGAATTTAGTTGTGGTAGCAGTCAGCGGAGTAAAAAATTCAGGGAAGACTACCTTGATTACCCGGCTTTTGCCGGTTTTGACAGGGTATGGGCTGAGGGTAGCCACGATCAAGCATGACGGGCATGGGTTTGAGGGGGATGTGCCGGGGACGGACACGTATAAGCATATGCAGGCAGGGGCTTACGGGACAGCAGTATTTTCAGGTCATCGCTTTATGGTGATAAAGCAGGAGACGGGGGTGACGGAGGAGAGGCTTTGGGAGATGTTTCCGGAGGCTGACCTGATTTTGATGGAGGGATTTAAGGGCAGCTGTTATCCTAAGATTGAGACGGCGCGGCAGTGTGTCTCAACGGAATTGGTCTGTGAGAGGGAAGGACTTCTGGGGATTGTGGCGGATTTTGACATTCCGGACAGGGGGGAGGTTCCCTGTTTTTCTTTGGATGAGGTTGGAGAGATTGCTGGCTTGGTTTATAACTATTGGTATTGCAGCCGGCATATGTCTATGGTTATCCTGGCAGGAGGGAGAAGCAGCCGGATGGGGACGGATAAGGCGGATCTTCGGCTGGGAGATAAGACGTTTCTGCAGCATCAGATTTCCAAGGGGGAGGCGCTGGGGATTGAGGATATTGTGGTTTCCGGGTATAGAGGGGAATGGTGTGGGAAGCAGGTGATTTTTGACCGGTATCTGGATAAGGGGCCTTTGGGTGGGCTGGAGGCGGCTCTGCGGAGGGTGAAACACAGGGCGTGTCTTGTGCTTAGTGTGGATGTGCCCCTTGTCTCTGTGGGAGAATTGAGGCGGCTGATTGAATACAGCAAAGGGGCTGACGGGGAGGTTAAGGCTACGGTTCTGATGCATGGTGGACAGATGGAGCCTTTGATTGGGGTTTACAGGAGAGATTTGGCGGATGAGATGGAGCGGAATCTGGAGGAGGGAAGGGTTCGGAGGTTTTTAGACAAGGTGGGGTATAAGGTTTATGAGAGTGTTGGGGAGGAAGGGATGTTTTTGAATGTGAATGGCTGGGAGGATTATGAGAGGGTGGGAGGCGTGTAAGAATTTTCGATTAATATATTTGAACACTTGAGATAACGTAGCCTTTAGAGATTTCTCAAACAACAAACTTACAGGAAGGGACGAAAGGTTATGGAACGGATTGGTTTGGAGGAGGCTGTGGAGCGGTTGATTCAAGTATCAACACCCATAGAGAAGATGCAGCAGCTGGCTTTGGAGGATGCGGTGGGAAGGGTACTTGCGCAGGAGTACAGGGCAGCGTTTCCCCAGCCACCGTTTAACCGCTCACCTCTGGACGGATATGCTCTTCGGGCAGAGGATACGGCAGGGGCATCAAAGGACAGGCCGGCGGTGCTGGAAGTGATTGATAAGATTATGGCCGGGAGGGTATCTGAAAGGACGGTGATTTCTGGTACGGCGGTACGGCTGATGACTGGCGCTCCTGTTCCGGATGGGGCGGATTGTGTGGTTGGGCAGGAGGATACGGATTACGGGGAGAATTGTGTGAGGATATACAGAGAGTTAAGGGCTCATGAGAATATGGTGGATGTCGGGGAGGATTACCAGGCAGGGACGGTTCTCATGGAGAAGGGGGAGAGGATAGACGGGACAGCTGCAGGGATTCTGGCGGGAGCTGGTATCGGGGAGGTGAAGGTCTACCACAGGCTGCGTGTGGCGCTTCTTACCACAGGGGATGAAGTGGTTGAGCCTGGGGAGGTGTGTGGGGCCGGAAAGATTTATAATTCTAACCGGTATCTGATGTGGGCGCGGCTTAAGGAGCTGGGGATAGAGCCAGTGTGCTGGGAGCATATAGGGGATGAGCCCCAAATTGCTGCAGAACGGATTGCTGCTCTTGTGTCGGATGTGGATGTGGTTTTAACCACAGGAGGGGTTTCTGTGGGTGAGAAGGATATTATGCATGATGTGGTGTCGATTTTGGATGGGAACAGGCTGTTCTGGAGGGTTGCGCTGAAACCGGGCTCTCCGGTTTTGGCGTTCTCTTTTCAGGGAAAGCCGGTTATCTGTCTTTCTGGGAATCCGTTTGGAGCTTTTGTGACTCTGGAGATGATCGTGAGGCCGGTTTTGGCTCATATGATGAGGGAGCCGTGGCTGGTGCCTGAGAGAAGGCGGGCCAGGGTGAAAGGGGGATTTCATAAAAGGAGCGGTGTCCGGAGGTTTATACGGGGGAGTTATGAGGATGGCTGCGTGGTGCTTTCGGAAGGGGGACATGCTTCCGGTGTTTTGTTTAGTATGAAGCGGTGCAACTGCCTTGTGGATATTCCAGCGGGGAGTGAGGGATTGGCGGATGGGGATGAAGTCGTGGTCTGGCTTCTTTCGTGTATTGTCTGATGGACATGCAATGTTTGAACAGCACATGGGATTTTCCGTCTATGATGTCCTTCCGGAAGTCATAGAGAATAGCTTTCCATAAGAGGAATTCTGAAAAAGCCAGCCCGGGAGCATTGGAAACTATTATAAATACAAAAAAAAGTATATTTATGCAAAATATCTATTGACGAACCATTAAATAGTCCGTATGATAGGAAGAGAATCTTTTGCAGGGGGACAGAAATCTATGGAGTATGGGTTTTTAAGCTTATTGCCGCCTATTGTGGCAGTTGTCATGGCTATCAAAAGTAAGAATGTTATCTTATCGCTGTTCTGCGGCGGCTTTGTGGGAACAATGATTTTTGCGTGGGGCAATCCGTTTGCGGCTGTAAAGTCTATCATAGGAGACTATTTTTTCGTTCAGCTTACGGATTCTTACAATGCCGGGGTGATTGTACTGGTGATTTTTATCGGTGGCTTTATCAAGCTTATGGAGAAGTCCGGCGGTGCCCAGGCCTTCAGCAAGAGCGTGTATAAATATGTAAATACCAAGCTGAAGGCCCAGCTGTGTGCGTGGGTGGGAGGAATCCTGATTTTCTTCTCGGATCTGGGGACGCCTCTTTTGGTGGGGCCGGTGTTTCGGCCGCTGTTTGACAAGCTGAAGATTTCCAGGGAGAAGCTGGCGTGGATTCTGGATTCTACGTCTTCCCCGGTGGCTATCCTGATTCCGTTTATCGGCTGGGGCGTGTATATCATGGGACTGATTCAGGCGGAGTTTGACAATCTGAATGTGGCCCAGTCGGATTATGCTACTTTTGTGGAGGCCATTCCCTTTCAGATTTATGCGATTCTGGCAATCATCATGATTCCGTTAGTAGCCTTTACCAGAAAGGATTTTTCTCAGATGAAGAAGGCGGAGGTACAGGCGGCCCAGAGGGAGTATTCGTTTGAGGAAGACTTACAGGGGGATTCTAAGGAAGACAAAAGGACAGGGACAGGGAATGCAAGGCCCTCTATGGTTATTCTGCCGATTATTGTGGTGTTTGCCACGCTGTTTATCACCCTGGCGCCTTTGGGGTTTCCTTTCCGGAAGGTGGACGGGAATGCGTTCCGGGTGGCGCTTACCATGGGGTATTTTTTTGGAGCCCTGGTTTTGATGGCCTTGATTGGGATGTATAAGGTGAAAGGGTTTCAGGAGACGTTTCGGATTTATGTGGACGGCATGAAAGGGATGACGGATGTGGCGGTGACCCTTGTGCTGGCCTGGTCTCTGGGCAGTATGATTAGTGCACTGGGGACTGCGGATTTTATTGTCAATGGGTTGAAGAGCATTCATTTTTCTGCTGGTCTGGTGCCGGCGGCAATCTTTCTTTTCGGGGCGTTTGTGTCCTTTTCTACAGGCAGCTCCTGGGGAACTTTTGCCATTATGATGCCTTTGGCGATTCCCATGGCCCACGGGTTTGAGGTGCCTTATGCCATTGCTGTGGGGGCGGTTCTGTCGGGGGGATTGTTCGGCGACCATTGTTCGCCTATTTCTGACACTACCATTCTTTCTTCTACAGGAGCCCAGTGTGATTTGGTTGACCATGTGAAGACCCAGCTGCCTTATGCCTGTGTCAACGGGGGGATTTCCATTCTGGCTTTTCTTTTCGCCGGGTTTACAAAAAGTCCGCTGGCAGTGGTATTGGCGGTGGCGCTTTTGCTGGGAGTGATGTTTGTCTGGGGGAGAAAAGGTGCTGGAGCTGGAGCGTAAACGTTTCGTCTGATGGCTGAGAGATTTGGAGTCTGGAGGTGGATATCTTCTGGGCGGAGTATATTTTTTAAGGAGTCTCCGAAGATGGGACTCCTTTTATGATGGAAATTGTTGGGCCAACAGGGCTGCCCCCTTTTGATAGGAGGAGTTTATTTCCTGATACAGGTGGTTATAGAACGCAACCGCAGCTTTCTGCCGTTCTTTGGCCATGCGTTTCGCTGTTTCCGTATAAAAGCGGGAATATAGTTTTTCCAGCTTATATTTGTATTCCTGGAAGAAGGACGGTTCAGTATCGTTTTCTCCGGTGGAAACCAATCCGTTAGGAAGAACGGAATACAGGGGCTGGGAAACGCAGCCGTTGTATAGCAGAGTTCTTGCAATTCCTATTGCGCCGGCCACATCTAATTTGTCTGCGTCAAATAGGATTTTTGCTTCTATGGTTCGGGGTGGATGGTTTTTTCGGTATCGGTGGGATTGGATGCATTCTTTTACCTGTTCTGCATAGGATATGTCAAATCCGTGTTTTATGAGAAAATCGTATGCCTTTTGGCCTCCTATGGCGGCATGGCATAAAGAAGGGTTTTGGAATTGTTCTTTTCTTCCGATGTCATGTAACAGGCAGGCGGCAATCAAAATGTTGTAGTCTGTCTTGTTTTCTGCCGATGCAATTTCTAATGCGTTGTATAGCACGCGATAGATATGTTCTTTGTCGTGGGCTGCATCTTCCATACAGGAAAGCATATATTGTTCTAGTAAATCGTAGGTTTCTTTCTTCATTTTGGGCCTCCTTGATTTATAGGTGCAGTGACACTTTTTCCAGCAGCTTGGGCTGGATATCGGGATAGGTCCACCGGGTTGGCAGCTGAGAGGTTATGATGATTTTCTCAATTTCATGGTGCAATTCTGTGTCAAAGCGTTTTATGTCTGCAAAGTACAGCATTCCGAAGCTTTCTTTGCCGTCAAAATTGTCTGGTGCGGTGACGGAATAGATGCATATGGGGGTTAACTCAAAGTCTAAAGCGCCGGTTTCTTCGTAAAGTTCTCTTCTGGCAGTATCCAGAATGGCTTCTCCCGGCTCTCTGCGGCCTCCGGGTATTTCCCATGTATCTCTGTCTTTGTGCTTGCAAAATACGTAGTTATCCTGGCTTTTGGATAGTATCACAGCAAATTGAAGTAATTCATCTTGGATGTGTTCGTAAAATTGGACTTTTGTCGTTTCTGCCATTTGGGTTACTCCTTTGTTTGTGGTTTTAAAACGGATGACAGGCTATTCTCTATTCGCTGTAAAGGATAGCCTTTTTACGTTACTAAGAGAATTATAACATGTTATATCGGATATTGCTAATAAAGATTTGGGGCGTAAAGTTATTGTTGTAAAATCTGGAGTGGGATATTAGAATAGAAATCATGAGTGAGTGGGATTTTTGTTTGAAGGAAGGGAGTAGCAATGGGACAGGAAGAGGAAGTGAAGGTTATCCATACAACCGGGCGGAATAACTGTGGAGGGCGGTGTGTCATCCATGCCCATGTGAGGGACGGGAAGATAGAGAGGCTGACGACGGACACACAGGAGGCGGCAGGGTGCGGTGCGCCTTTGACGGCTTGTGTCCGGGGGATGAATTACCACAAGACGTTTCTGGGGGAGGACAGGCTGCGCTATCCTATGAAGCGCGTGGGGCCCAGAGGGGAAGGGGTGTTTGAGAGGATTAGCTGGCAGGAGGCAGTGGATATCATTGCCAGGGAGTGGATACGGATTCGGGATACTTACGGCCCTGGATCCAGGTATGTGAATTATGCCACGGGAATCAGCGCCCTTATGAGGGGCAATACTCTTGCCAAGCGTCTGTTGAGCCTGGACGGAGGGTTTCTGGATTATTATAATTCTTACAGCACGGCCTGCATCCGCCAGGCTACGGATTTAATGTACGGAACCAACCGGACGGGGAACAGCCTGGAGGATTGGCTGAATACCAATCTGATTATTTTATGGGGGCACAATCCGGCGGAGACCAGGTTTGATACCACCATGTATTATCTGAAAAAGGCCAGGGAGAAGGGGATTCCTGTTGTGGTGGTGGATCCCAGGAAGAATGATACGGTTCTTGCCCTGGATGGGGAGTGGATTCCCATCCGGCCGGCTACGGACAGTGCCATGATGGATGCCATGGCTTATGTGATAATTGAGGAGGGGCTGGCGGATCGGGAATTCTTAGACCGGTGCTGCCTGGGGTTTGACAAGGAGCATATGCCGGAGGGGATTGACCCATCGGAGTGTTATCTGTCCTATGTGACGGGGGAAAAGGATGGTGTGCCCAAGTCCCCCCAGTGGGCGGAGGAGATTACGGGGGTTAAGAAGGAAACCATAGAAAAGCTGGCGGTTCGCTATGCCACGGCCAGGCCGGCGGCCTTGATTCAGGGGTATGGGCCTCAGCGGAATGGGTATGGAGAGCAGATTGCCAGAGGCGGCATTCTTCTGGCGTGTATCACCGGCAATGTGGGTGTAAAGGGGGGATGGGCCAGCGGAACGGCGGACAACGGTGTTCACAGGATGCCGTCCTTTCCTATGCCGCCGAATCCTTATCCTATGAGGATCCCTGTGTTTTTGTGGACCGACGGGATAGTCCGGGGACATGAGATGACCGGGCTTGACGGGGTGACTGTGACGGGGAATGTGCGGGAGGCTGTGAGACGGTGGAATCCGGAGATTGCAGGGGGGAGCGGGCGGAAGATGGGGGCGGATGTGCCAGAGCAGGAGGCAGAGGAAAATCAAGTACATCTGGCAAGTGACATCAAGATGATTCTGAATCTGGCAGGGAATTGTCTGATTAACCAGCACAGCCACATTAACCGGACAGCAGAGATTCTTAAGGATACTTCCAAGTGTGAGTTTATTGTGTGCAGCGATTTGTTTATGACGGCCAGCGCCAGGTTTGCGGATATTCTGCTTCCCGGCGTGTCCATGTTTGAGTGTGAGAATATCACCATGCCCTGGCAGTATGGGGATTTTCTGGGATTTAACAACAAGGTGATTGAACCGCTTTTTGAGGGGAGATTTGAGTATGACTGGCTCAGCGAGGTGGCGGATCGGCTGGGGCTTAAGGAAGAGTTTACACAAGGAAGGACGGCGGGACAGTGGCTGGAAAGCATTTACAATGATTTGAGAAATCAGGAGACGGAGCTGCCGGACTATGAGACATTTAAAAGGGAGGGAATTTACCGGTATCAGAATAATCCCGGGGTGATTGCCTTTGAGAAGGAGAGAGAAGACCCAGACAAGTATCCGTTTCCAACGAAAAGCGGAAAGATTGAGATATTTTCTGAGAAGGTTTACCGGACAAAATACCGGGAGTTTGTGCCGGCCATTCCCCGGTATGTGGAGCCTCCGGAGGGGCCCCGGGATCCGCTGGCAGCCAGGTATCCTCTGCAGCTGATTGGCTGGCATACGAAGCGCAGGTGCCACAGCATCCATGACAACAACCAGGGCATGGATAAGATTGACCCACAAAGGCTGTGGATGCATGAGCGGGATGGGGCGGCGCGGGGGATTTCGGACGGGGATGAGGTGCTGGTGTGGAATGACCGGGGGTGTATCCGAATTCCTGTAAGGATAACGGACCGGATTATAGAAGGGGTGACGGCTCTGTCTCAGGGAGCCTGGTATAAGCCGGACAGGGACGGGGTTGACAGGGCAGGGTCTGTCAATGTTCTTACTTCTTTAAGGCCTACTCCTTATGCAAAGGGGAATCCACAGCATACCAATCTGGTGGAGGTGAAGAAGGCAGTACAGAAATAGTTCTGCCAGGCATTCTTAAAATTTACCGGGCAGGGAACGCTTGAATCCCTGCTGGAGAAGCTGGTAAACAGCTGAAAGTAAAGTGGAACAAGGCTCTACATCAAAACAGGGGCTGCAGCACAACAACTGCTGCAGCCCCTCAACATTCGGAGGGCTGACAGGAAGGGGGATTCCTGTCAGCAAGAGTATGAAAAAGTCTTGAAACAGGCTTTCACCTGATTTCGATTATAAGTTTACATGATAAATGTGACGAAAGTTTGTTTTCTTTCTTAACAAATTATAAATAGAGTTGTGTATCATTTTTTGCCTTACAAGAGCGGAAAGTGATACCTTTTTTAGATTTTGTAAAGAAAAGAAGAAAACTGGTAAAAACAAGTCCTTTAAATGGTGAAAACTACTATATATAATTGTAATATCAAATAGAAACTGTAGAAATTTCACAAAGAATGGGAGGATGTAATGAAAAAAACGTACATTGCTACACTACTTGCTACAACGATGACATTGTCTTTGGCTGCCTGTGGCTCCAATAATCAATCCACATCTACGACGACAGCCGCTGCAGGGGAGACCACCAAAGCGGCGGAGACTACAGCTGGTACAGCCGAGACCACTGCGGCTGCCGCCTCGGATGGGGAACAGATTTCCCTTCGCTTTTCCTGGTGGGGTGGGGATGAGCGCCTGGCTGCTACTCTGGCGGTTATTGAGCAGTTTGAAGAAAAGTATCCCAATATAAAGATTGAGCCGGAGTATGGCGGATCCGACGGCTATGCAGATAAGCTGGCAACCCAGCTGGCAGCAGGCACCGAACCGGATATCATGCAGATTGACCCTTCGGTCATGACCGCTTATATCACGGGAGACACGGATTACTTTGTGGATTTCAAGGCCGATGGCTTTGATTTCAGCCAGTTTGAGGAAAATTATCTTGCTCTTCGGTCCAGCGGCTGTTATTCTGGTGAGCAGTTGGGGATTCCCACCGGTGTTTCTGGTATGGGGCTTCTGTTAAATGAACAGCTGATTGAGCAGTACAAGGATGAGATCGGCTTTGATTTTGAAAAACCATATACCTGGGATGAGATGATCGAGTGGGGCCGTAAGCTTCATGAGATGGATGACAGCATTTACCTGATTTCCAGCAATAAGGAGATGATTCAGCATATTCTGATGCGGGCATACTGCCAGCAGTTAAGCGGTGATTCCTACTTAAATGATGAAACCGGCGAACTGAGGCAGGGGGTTGAGGAATGGACTCAGATATACAATATGGTGAAATCGCTGTATGACAACAACGTGATTCCGCCGGCATCTTATATGGCTGCCTACTCTGGAGATAACTTAAATACAGATCCCAATTGGATTGCCGGAAAGTATGTTGGAACCTTCTGCCACAACTCTCTGATTGGCAACATGAAGGCTGCCAATACCAACAATACCTACACTGCAGGAAATCTTCCGGTTATGGAGAATGCAGTTCTTGACGGATGGCTGGCCAATGCCCCGCAGGTAATGAGCGTTTCCAAGCGCTCTCCTCATGTGGCAGAGGCGGAACTGTTCCTGGATTATTTCTTTAATGATGCAACGGCTCAGGAGACTTTGGGATGTGTAAGAAGTGCCCCGGCTACCTCCGGCGGACGGGAACTGGCTGAGAAGAACGGCACACTGGATCCGGTTATGGCAAAAAGCATTGAGATTTTGGGACAGTACGCCGCTAAGGATGATGATGCCCTCTCTGGCTCTAATGAGGTACAGCAGATTCTGCGGGACGAGATTGAGGCCATTGGATTTGGTGCCACGACACCTGAGAAAGCGGCAGAAGAGACTGTCTCACTGTTGGAAGATTATACAAAATCTCTTGATTTAAACTGATGGATGACAATGGCAGGTTTTAGAAAATGGGGGTTTATGAAACCCTCATTTTCTTTCAGACAAAAAGAGATTGGGAAGGAGTGTTATGTTGAAGACAGCAGAAGGCAGAAAAAAGAAACAACCGGCAGCATACAGAAAAAGAGACCAGGTGGCTTATCTGTATCTCTTGCCCTGGCTGGCCGGGCTCATCGTATTGCAGATTTTTCCATTTATCAGTTCCTTTTACTACTCATTTACCGATTATAAGGTAAATGGCGGCATGCACTGGGTCGGCTTGCAGAATTATATCAAGCTTTTTACAACTGACCGGGATTTCAAGAGTTCTCTGAAGGCTACCATCCTCTATACGGTTTATACGGTTCCTTTAAAACTTACGATGGCCCTGGCAATCGCTATGTTCCTGAACCGGGATATCAAAGGCATCAATTTAATAAGAACCCTGTACTATATTCCATCCTTGTTTGGAGGCAGCGTAGCAGTTGCAGTTCTCTGGCGGTTGATGTTTCTGGATAATGGAGTGGTGAATACACTTCTTTCCAAAGTTGGCATCGGGCCCATCCAGTTCTGGGGAGATCCCAAATATGCCCTAAAAACCATCTGTTCTCTGGAAATATGGCAGTTTGGCTCTTCCATGGTAATGTTCCTTGCAGCGCTGAAAAACGTTCCAAGAGTCCTGTATGAGGCATCGGAGATTGACGGCGCAGGGAAAATCGCCAAATTTGTCCATATCACCCTTCCTCAGATCAGCCCTATTATCTTCTTCACCCTGATTATGCAGACCATCCAGGCTCTTCAGAACTTTACCTCTGCATTTGTCATCACCCAGGGAGGCCCGATGAAATCCACCTATGTGCTGGGAATGATGCTTTATAAAGAAGGATTTGCCTTCTTTAATATGGGTTATGCCAGCTCTATCTCCTGGGTGATTTTTGCCATGATTGTGGTGGTGACACTGACGCTGTTCCGTTCCTCCTCAGCGTGGGTGTTCTATGAAGACGAAGGAAAATAGAATGTATGAGGGAATCAGGCGTGCCGCGAAAGGAGAAGGTTTGATGAAGAAAGTAAAAAATAAAATGTTGAAGAATATCCTCTCATATCTTATGATTGTGTTAATAGGGGCAATCCTTTTGTATCCCATTATCTGGATGTTTTTTGCCGCGTTTAAGACCAATGAGGAAATCTACGGCTCCGTAAAGCTGCTTCCGAAAAGCTATGGCTTTCAGAACTTTATCGACGGCTGGAAGGGAAGCGGGGTGTATACCTATGGACACTATTTTAAGAATACATTCATTCTGGTAATTCCTACAACCCTGTTTACATTGATTTCCAGTACCCTGGCAGCTTATGGGTTTCAGCGTTTCCGGTTTAGGGGGAAGAATGTTTTGTTCGCTGTCATGATTGCGCTGCTTATGCTTCCTAATTCCGTTCTGATGATTCCAAGGTATACTTTGTATACAAAATTAAACTGGATCAACACCTATATGCCTTTTTATGTGCCGGGGATGCTTGCCAGCAATTCCTTTTTCATCTACATGTTAATCCAGTTTCTTCACGGGATTCCCCGGGAGTTAGACGAGTCGGCAGAGATCGACGGATGCAGCACCTTCCGGACTCTGGTTCAGGTGATATTGCCTCTTATGAAGCCAGCGCTTTTTTCCGCAGGGCTGTTCCAGTTTATGTGGACCTACAACGATTATCTGAACCAGTTAATCTTTATAAACTCAGGAGAGAAATATACCATTTCCCTGGCCCTGCGGCTGTCCCTGGACTCAGAAGCCATCGTAAACTGGGGTAAGATTATGGCGGTTTCCTTTATTGCGGTTCTGCCTCTGATGCTTTTGTTTTTTGTGGCACAGAAATATTTCGTTGAGGGAATTGCCACCAGCGGCTTGAAAGGGTAAAATAGGTTACAATAGGTTATAACAGGAGGAAAGCCAATGCGGTTGGGTATCAATAAAGCATTTCAACACGAGAATCCGGATCAATGGGCCAGGAAAATGCACCAACTGGGCTGCAAAAGCGTGATATTTCCCACGGATTCGCGGGCTCCAGAAGAACTGGTCGAGGCTTATGTGCAGGCTGCGAAGACATATGATCTGGTGTTGGCGGAGGTGGGAATCTGGAAAAACCAGCTGGCACCGGATAGGCGGGAGCAAAAAAAGGTTATAGATTATTCCGTGGAACAGTTAAAGCTGGCGGATCGTGTGGGGGCTATGTGCTGTGTCAATGTGGCAGGCGCCAAGGGGGCGCTGTGGGATGGGCCTTACAAGGAAAATTTCAGCAAAAGCACATGGAAGCAGACCGTGGCGGTAATTCAGGAGATTATTGACCGTGCGCAGCCCCGGACAACCTATTTTACCATTGAGCCTATGCCATGGATGTATCCTACAGGGCCAGACGAGTATCTGCAGCTGATACAGGATGTGAACCGGGAACAATTTGCGGTTCACATGGATCTGGCCAATATGATAAACTGTCCTCAGCGGTATTTTTTCAACGAAGAGTTTATTGATGAGTGTTTTGAGAAGCTGGGGCCGTATATGAAAAGCTGCCATATCAAGGATGTCCTGCTGGATGACCAGTTTACATTCCGCCTGTATGAAAAGCCCTGCGGGGAAGGCGGACTGAATCTGGAACATTATCTGGAGAGAATCCGGCAGCAGTCGGCTGATATGCCAGTATTGATTGAACATTTACATACAGAAGAAGAATTTACAGACAGCATACAATACGTGCGAAAACGGTATGCGCGATTTCTATAGAGGAACAGGAGGCTTATATGAAGGACAGGGATTGGACAGCCGTTCTTCCTGATGGAAGGGATTTCCATATTTGGGAAAAGCCCCAGACAGATACAAGGAAACTGCATGTCCACAAAACACTGGGCTCGGACACAGACGGAGACGGTTCCTTTAAGAAGCCGTTTCAAACCATTGGAAGGGCTGCAAAGATTGCCGGGCCGGGAACCAGGGTCATGATACATGCAGGAGAATACCGGGAGACAGTAAGACCGTCGAAAGGAGGAACCGACGAGGAACATATGGTGTCCTATGAGGCGGCAGGCGACGGCGAGGTGATTATCAAAGCTTCGGAGGTTATAAAAGGATTCCAGCGGAGCAAGGAATACCAGATTGGAAAGGACAGAGATGGGACAGAACCTGTGATCTGGCAGCATTGCCTGAATGGAGAGATGTTTCATGGATACAATCCTTTTGGAGTCATAAACTGCATTCATGAAAAGGAGTGGCTGCGTTACGCCAGGGTGGATCAGCAGTCGGATCTGACCCCATATTTTCTTCGGAGAGGCATGATCTACGTAGACGGAGTTCCCCTAAAGCAGGTGCAGCTGTACCGTCTGATGCAGGATACGCCGGGATCGTATTGGGTGGAAGAGGATGGCATGAAGGTACATTTCCGCATGCCGGACAACGGCTCCCCTGAGGGCCATCTCATCGAGGCATCCTGCAGGGAACAGAACTTTGTGCCGGAGAAGCCATACCAATCCTACATAAAAGTAAAAGGACTTACTATGCTGCACGCTGCCAACGGCGCGCCAGTTCCCCAGAGAGGCGCTCTTTCCTGCAACCGCGGGCACCACTGGATCATCGAAGACTGCGTTATCCAATATGCCAACGCCCTGGGGATGGACATTGGCCATGAAGCATGG
>JAETTS010000763.1 GCA_021769025.1 Enterocloster bolteae | reverse complement strand
CTGATTAGCTTGAATCAGTCATGCTAGCTTTGTCCTGTGCATGTCACTGGTGTTGAGGTGCATCAGAAGACTCACTGAGACACACCAAAAATCTGAGGAAAGACTTTTTTCTGCCTGTCAAAATTAGGGAGCTATCCAAGACAGTTTCATCTCTCTTCCTCTTCCTCCCATCCAGGGTTGGAGTTCTGCTGTGGAGGAGTGTGATGTGTTCTCTGGGGATGCAGCCGCCATCTTGTGACTACATTATAGCCAATCACTGAGGGCAGTAAGATGAGAAAGATGGATGAGCCAAGAGTCCTGTGGGATGGCTGGGCTGGTGAACTGATGCTGTGTGTGCTTTGGTGTTTCTTCCCAAGTCAATCACACCCTTGGGATTAAGGGATACTGGTTGGTTTTATACTACTGTGACCAGACACATTCCCAGCAGATATATTTATTGTGTTTGCCCTTCTAAGGCCAGAATTATTGCCAGCCTCATTTGAACTTATCTTCTGTCCTACCAGAACCTCAATTTGCCAGCCGCTCCCCAGGCCCTCCTTAGCAATTAGCAACCACACACTCAAATAAGGGCCAATGTCCCAGGAGGTGGATGTGATACAACAATTAAAACACACTCACCAGGAAGGACAATGGAATATTATTTAAAATGTTTCTGCCCAAAGAAGAGTGAAGTCAATATAATTTTAAAGTTACATTCTTTTATCTCCCCCTCTCCCCGTTAAATGTTTGATAACTATCTGCTAAATAACTGACCTTTCTCAGGACCACACAACACAGTTGATATCCACCCCTGCCTTTTTCATGATTACTGTGGGTGTTAAGTTATACTTCATGGACTAAAGGTATTTCCTTTTTTGTGGAGTATAAGGCAGATGAGGTTTCTTCCAGAAACTTCACATTTTACAAATGCAAAATGCCGCCCTATTGAGAAACAAAGCAAAATCCTTCATAGCTCACGTGGCTTCCTGTCTTCTGATTAGAAATTTAACCCTCATGGCATTGTCATGGAAGGAACGTACACCTTACAGAGAGATTGTGGTCTGACAGAGGAATGGCTTTCAAAGGTCCTGAGGTGGGGTTCTCGGGCTAAGGAGCTGGCTTAGCCAGTAAAGTGTTTGCCACGAAAGTATGAGGCTCTGAGTTCGGTCCCTAGAACCCACGTTAAAAAATAAAAGTCAGACATGGTGGCCTGGAATCCTGGTACCAGAGAGGTGGACAGATGCATCCCCGAAGTTCTCTGGTCCACCAGCTCGACTGGTATGTTTGGGGTGTAAGTGTGAGACTTTGTTGCAA
>JAETTS010000762.1 GCA_021769025.1 Enterocloster bolteae | reverse complement strand
CCATATCTCTGGTGACAGGCTTTCACACAGCTGACGATCATTCTGGCTTCTTCCGTTACATCCGTCTCCTGAAACTCACTCAGGCAGTTGGAACAGTTTCCGCAGTAATTGGGACCATATTCCCCAAAATACCGCAGTATGTATTCCCGCAGACATTCATGGGTAAAACAGTAAAAAGTCATCTGCTTCAACCGTTCCCTGTCACGCTCCTGCACCAGTTCCCTGGTAATGGGATCCAGTTCCTGATTATCCTGGTTATTGTCAATAAACATCTGATTGGTTGCCACATCCTGGCTGCCGTATAAAAGAATACAGCGGGCTTCCTCTCCGTCACGTCCCGCACGGCCGGCCTCCTGATAATAGCTTTCCATGTTTTTCGGCATATTGTAATGTATCACATAACGCACATCCGATTTATCGATTCCCATTCCAAAGGCATTGGTTGCAACCATGATCCTGCAGCGGTCATAAATAAAATCATCCTGGTTGTTCCTGCGCTCATTATCCGAAAGACCTGCATGGTAGCGGGTCACCAGAAAGCCATCCTTTGTCAGCCTTTCGCACACCTCTTCCACAAGCTTGCGGGTCAGGCAGTAGATGATTCCGCTTTCTTCCTTATGCTCCTGCACATATTCCCTCACTGCTTCGTACTTATTCTTCGGTGTCTGTACAGAAAAGAAAAGATTCTTTCTGTCAAAGCCTGTGGTCAAAACATAAGGCTCCTGCAGCATAAGAATATCCAGAATGTCATCCCTGACCTCCTTTGTGGCAGTGGCAGTAAATGCACTAACTACAGGACGCTTAGGCAGACGCTCTATAAACTCTGTAATCTTCAGATAGCTTGGGCGGAAATCCTGTCCCCACTGAGAGACACAGTGCGCTTCATCCACAGCGACCATAGAAATTTCCGCCTGCAGTGCAAAGTCTAAGAATGAATCTGTCAAAAGCCGCTCCGGTGCCACATAAATGATAGGGTAGCGTCCTTCCCTGGCATACTGAAGAGCTTTATAATACTGTCCGGGAGTCAGGGAACTGTTTAGATATGCTGCCGAAATTCCAGCCTGGTTTAAGCTACTTACCTGATCCTTCATAAGGGAGATCAGTGGGGAAATTACCAGCGTAATCCCTCCCATCATCAGTGCAGGAACCTGATAGCAGATGGATTTTCCGGCCCCTGTTGGCATAATGCCAAGAACGTCCTTTCCGGACAAAATGCTGTCGATCACCGTTTCCTGTCCCTCCCGGAAACAGTCGTATCCAAAATATTTCTTTAATATGTCATTTTTATTCATTT
>JAETTS010000761.1 GCA_021769025.1 Enterocloster bolteae | reverse complement strand
CTGGACAATTTTGATTTTACCACCACATTTACATCGGTGGCAGCTACTTTTAATAATATCGGGCCTGGACTTGGGGGAGTGGGGCCTGCCTGTAATTTTTCGGAGTTGTCTTCCATGTCAAAGTATGTTCTGATGTTTGATATGCTGGCAGGGAGATTAGAGATTTTCCCAATGCTGTTGCTGTTTGCACCGTCTACATGGAAGCCCATGGGATAAGAAAACGGCTGGATTCAAATTCCATGCATGTCTGAACCATAAGGGGAATATATATATTTTGGGGAGTTTTGTACGAATGGGGGAAGGAAATTGACAGTTAGAGAATCTTTGGAGGAATTGGAGGTGCAGTATTTAAGCCCATATGCCTCTTTAAGCCGAAATACATTGGGAAGGGACAAGTTAGAACCTCTCTGTGACATCCGTCCGGAATATCAGAGGGATCGTGACCGAATTCTTCACTGCAAATCATTTCGCAGGCTGAAACACAAGACACAAGTATTTTTGGCTCCGGAGGGGGATCACTACCGGACACGTTTGACCCATACGCTGGAGGTGTCCCAGATCGCCAGAACCATCGCCAAGTCTCTGCGGCTCAATGAAAGCCTGACAGAGGCCATTGCACTAGGGCATGATCTGGGGCATACGCCCTTTGGACATTCCGGTGAAGCGGTATTAAATCAGATCTGCAAGGATGGGTTTACCCACTATGCACAGAGTGTCCGAGTGGTGGAAGTGCTGGAAAAGAATGGGAGGGGTCTGAATCTGACGCGGGAAGTCCGTGACGGAATCTTAAATCACAGGACGGCAGGGCATCCATCTACCCTGGAAGGGGGAATCGTCCGTCTGGCGGATAAGATCGCCTATATCAATCATGACATTGATGATGCCATACGGGCAAAAATCTTTGTGGAGGATGATCTGCCAGATCAGTATACGGCTGTCCTGGGCCGCAGTGTCAGGGATCGACTGAACAATATGATCCATGACATCATTGTCCAGAGCCTTGATAAGCCGGAGATCTCCATGTCCCCGGGTATGGAAGAGGCTATGATGGGGTTGCGGACCTGGATGTTTGACCATGTATACAGTGGAGGCATCGCCAAGGCGGAAGAAGGAAAGGCCCAGCAGCTGATCCAGGCGTTGTATGAATATTATATGAACCACATAGACAGGCTTCCTTTGGAGTATTTAACGATGATGGAGGAGAGAAACGAGACAAAGGAGCAGGTTGTGTGTGATTATATCGCAGGTATGAGCGATGTTTATGCCATCGATAAGTTTGAAGAGCTGTTTGTTCC
>JAETTS010000760.1 GCA_021769025.1 Enterocloster bolteae | reverse complement strand
GACACCGTTGCTCTCATACATGGTCTCAAACATATCCTCAACCAGGTCCAGAAGCCGGGGTGTCATCGCTTTCACTGGTTTGCACGGTTTATATAAAATATCATCTCCAACCACTCGTCCTGTTCGAATTGCCATTTCTTTTTCCCTTCCTGTTCATGTATTCGTTACGCCAAATCGTATTGGAGTGTCACATGGGACAACCAGGAGCAGATCATGCTCTTCTTAAACCGAAGAGGGTATGCTTCCTTTGTTTCCTGCCGTTCTTGCGGGGAGGCAGTCAAATGTCCTCACTGCGATGTGACCCTGACCCTTCACCACAAAAACCGGCTAAAATGTCATTATTGTGGCTATGAGACTCCTTTGCCAGACCGGTGTCCAGTATGTGGTTCTCCGTATATTGCAGGATTCGGCACTGGAACCCAGAAGATCGAGGTTATGGCCAGGCAGTTATTTCCTCAGGCCCGGATTCTCCGGATGGATCTGGACACCACATCGTCAAAAGACGGCCACCAGGAAATTTTGTCGAAATTCGCAGAAAAAGAGGCGGATATTTTAGTTGGGACCCAGATGATTGTCAAAGGGCATGATTTTCCCAATGTGACCCTGGTTGGCGTTCTGGCTGCGGATCTTTCCCTCTATTCTCCTGATTTCCGCTGTGGCGAGAGAACCTTTCAGCTTCTTACCCAGGCAGCAGGCAGGGCCGGGAGAGGGCAGAAAGCGGGGAACGTAATTATCCAGACCTACAGCCCAGACCACTACAGCATTGCCTGTGCAGCCGGACAGGACTATGAAGGGTTCTACTACAAAGAGATGGCTTACCGGCAGGCCCTTCACTATCCTCCGGTCAGTCAGCTTCTGTCAGTTCTCATGTCTGGAAAGGATGAAGCCGTGCTTAAACAGGCGATGGAACAGATGCACATGCAGATCTTGTCCTCTGTCTGGGCTGGCCAGGTGGAAGTCATCGGACCTGCAGATGCGTCCGTTTACAAAGTTAATGATATCTATAGAAAAATTTTATACTTGAAACAGGAAAACTATGGTATACTAATAACCATTAAGGATAAGCTGGATCGTTTCAGCCGTGCTTCCTCCTGGTTTTCCCATGTGACAGTCCAATACGATTTTGCGTAACGAATACATGAAAAGGAAGGGAAAAAGAAATGGCAATTCGAACAGTAAGAGTGGTTGGAGATGATATTTTATATAAACCGTGCAAACCAGTGAAAGCGATGACACCCCGGCTTCTGGACCTGGTTGAGGATATGTTTGAGACCATGTATGAGAGCAACGGTGTC
>JAETTS010000759.1 GCA_021769025.1 Enterocloster bolteae | reverse complement strand
TCTCACTACAAGACGAATATATTTTAAAAATAACAAAATAGTGCACTTTTATCAAAATGTTATAATTAAAAAGGAAAAGTTTATGAAATATAATGTAATAAAAGGAGGCGAAAAGCTATGAAAAAAGTAATGAGTATGATTCTTGCAGTAATGATGACTTTGTGTTTGCTGGCCGGGTGTGGGAAAGGAGCGGCTGACGAGCCGGCGAAAGACGGGGAGAGTACCCAGGAGGTTAATGGGACGGCCTCTGAGGGGGATGGAGAGATTGTTGAGGTGGAGATCTGGGAGTATTTTGAAGACCTGGAGCATGAATATTTTACAGATATTATGAATAAGTGGGGGGAGGAGAACGGGTACCGTTTTAAAATTGTGCAGTATCCTTATGGGGATTTGAATAAACAGTATACCCTGGGGATGGTTTCCGGGGAACTGCCTGATCTGACGATGATTAATAACTGTGATACGGCCAGCTATGTGTTAATGGTGATGCTGCAGGATATTACGGATCAGGTGGAGTCATGGGGCGAGACGGAGAATTTTTATGAAACATCCCTGAATACAACAACGATTGATGGAAAGCTGTATGGACTGCCTTATAATTCCAACTGTCTGGCGCTGTATTATGACGAGGATCAGTTAAAGGCAGCCGGCGTAGAAGTACCCAAAACCTGGGATGAGCTGGCGTCGGCAGCGAAGGCGCTGACCCAGGGCAGCCAGTATGGATTTGCGCTTTCACTTGTGAATAATGACGAGGGGACTTTCCAGTACTTTCCGTTCCTGTATTCCAGCGGAGCCGATATGTATTCAATGGGAAGCGATGAGGCAATATCCTCTATGCAGTTTTTAAAGAATATGATTGATGCGGGCTCTATGAGTTCAGAGGTGATTAACTGGTCACAGGCAGATGTATGCCAGCAGTTTATGCAGGGGAATGCGGCTATGATGATCAACGGGCCATGGCAGGTACCTACACTGGAGGGAAATGTACCGGAAAAGAACTGGAAATGTGCACCGATACCGATTGATAAAGAACAGGCGTCTGCCCTTGGCGGAGAAGGATTCTCTATCGTCAAGGGAGCGGATGTGGAGAAGATCTGGCCGGTCATGGAGTTCATGATGGACAAGGATACACTGGCCGACTGGGATCATGCAGTGGGCAAGCTGCCACCTAGAAAAGATGCGGTAGATAAGTATTCGGATTGGGCGGACGACCCGGTTCTGCAGGTATTCTTTGACCAGTTGAACTATGCGGCAGTACTGGGGCCGGATGTAAGCTGGCCGGAGATTTCTACGGCAAT
>JAETTS010000758.1 GCA_021769025.1 Enterocloster bolteae | reverse complement strand
CAGGGTGCAGTGGAGGGATGCCCGGATATCTATGGCAATGCGGAGACCTGGAGAGGAAAGCAGATTCTGTGTCCAACTGCTACCAGCTCTCATCTGATGCTTGTGATCGTGCTGGAAAAGCTGGGACTTACTGAGGCGGATGTGGAAATCGTACATATGGACCCATCCCAGGCGCTGACTGCATTTAAAGCCGGAGAGGGCGATGTGCTGGCCTGCTGGCCGCCGGTATCTTTCGGTGTGGAGGATGACTGGGTGCTTGCTGCAAGCGGCGTCGCCACAGGGGAACAGATTCCGATCGTGGTTGTTGCCAGTGAGAAAGCCCTGACAGAAAAGAGGGATGTGGTCAAGGCATGGTTAAAGCAATACTATGAGCACTGCGAAGAGATGTCAGGAGATATGGATGCGCTTACGGAAGCACTTGTAGAGCTGGAAACAGACAATGGACTTACGATTGACAGCGAAGGTGCAGGAAGAATTGTGGAAGATCGGCCGCTCCCGGATTTAAAAACGCAGATCGAACTGTTTACCGGAGAGGCGGGACAAACGAGGGCGGATGAGATTGTGATGAAATATGCGGATATCTTTGTCGGGCAGGAGCGCATCTCGGAAACTGACAAAGAAAAACTGATCTCGGAAGGCTTCGTCGATAATTCTCTGATCATGGAAATTTCCGAGGAAAAATAGAAGAGTAAGGGGAAGGAAATGAAAACTTCAGGTAAGAACTGGATCCGGAAGATTCTGCTTGGGTGCGCAGGGATTGCCATATTCTTAGTGATATGGCAGCTCCTGATATCCACAGGAGTGATTTCAGACAGGACAATGAGTACACCGAAGCAGGTACTGGACACTTTTCTCATAAAATTAAGTTCAAAAGCTCCGGATGGGGCCACTGTGCAGGAACATTTTTTCAGCAGTATCAAGCTTGCGATGATGGGGTTTTTCGCTGCAATGGCGGTAGGAATCCCCATGGGGCTTCTGATGGGATATTTTAAAGCGGCCAGGATGTTTTTAAATCCCGTATTTGAGATCATCCGGCCTGTTCCGCCGATTGCATGGATTCCGATTGTCATTATGTTCCTGGGAATCGGGATGCCGGCAAAAGTATTTATTGTATTTGTGGCAGCGTTTGTACCCTGCGTTATCAATTCCTACACAGGAGTTAAGCTTACGAATCCGGTTTACATCAATGTGGCAAAGACCATGGGAGCAAGCCATTGGAGAATTTTTACAAAGATATGCATTCCATCCGCAGTTCCGATGATCTTTACAGGAATCCGTATCTCCCTGGGATCGTCCTGGTCTA
>JAETTS010000757.1 GCA_021769025.1 Enterocloster bolteae | reverse complement strand
GGATAGGCTCGGGTGAGTGGTATATGGGGCTGTTTTCGCAGCTTTTATTTATTGGCATCTATTTTGCTATGTCCAGGTTCGGGACAGACGAGAGATGGCCGCTTTGGGTGATGGGAGTTAGTGGAGCGATTGTATTTCTGGTGGCATATCTGCATCGCTTTAATATTGACCCTCTGGGGATGTATGAGGGGGTGCCTGATAATCAAAAGATTGGATTTTTGGGCTTGATTGGACAGTCTAGCTGGTACTCAAGCTATATCTGTGTTGTGCTGCCCGTTATGATGGGAGTCTATGCGACAGCCCGTTTGCAGGCGACTACTACGGACCGATGTAAACGGATACTCCTGGGAGCTTTTCTTTTTTTGGGCTTTTGCAGTGCGGTGACGCAGAATACGGACAGCATCTATCTGGGAATCGGCCTGGCATTTTTGTTTTTCCTGTGGTTTGCACTGGAAGATATAAAGATATGGAAGCGGCTGTTGGAGATGGGGATTCTTGCGGTGGCGGCTGCCAAGTTTACAGGCGTTTTGCAGATGACATTTCCGGAAAAAGTGATTCAGTTAGACCCGCTTTCCTTTATGGTGACAAAGAGCAGGGCAGGCTGGCTGGTGCTGGCAGCTGGAATTGTGGTCTATGGGCTTACTTGTCTGTTGGAGAGACGATATGCAGGAAAAGATACACAAAAGCTTCAGAGGTATATTCGCTTAGTGCGCCTGATATTTTATGTGCTTGTAGTAGCTGCGATTCTCTCCCTTCCGCTGATGGTATGGCTTGCGACAACTGGAAGAAAGGCAGCGGAGGCTGGCATCTTGCAGGAGAGTGGCTATCTGGTCTTTGACTGGAACTGGGGAAATGGAAGAGGAAGAACGTGGAGTTACTGTATGCGTGTCTTCCTGGAATTTTCACCGCTTAGAAAGCTTATTGGCTGCGGGCCGGATTCGCTCGCTTTCTATACAGCGGCGTACCATGCAGAAGAAGTCCAGGGAATGTGGGGGAGTCTGATATTGACCAATGCGCATAATGAGTGGCTGACAGCTTTGGTGGAATATGGCATCATAGGGGCTGTCTGCTATATGGCTGTCTTTGCAGTTGCCTGGGTTCGTTCGATACAATACTGGAAGATGCGCTCGGTTCTGCTTGCAGCAGGAGCTGTGATTCTGGCATATGCAGGACATTATTTTTTCTGTTATCAGCAGGTTATCTGTACCCCGTTTATCTTTATTGTGATGGGGCTTTCGGAGTATCTGATACGTAAGGAGAGACAGGCTCTTACATAATCTTAAGATTGTCTTAAGATGCTAGA
>JAETTS010000756.1 GCA_021769025.1 Enterocloster bolteae | reverse complement strand
AAGCCAGGCGGCCGAAGAGGGGCTGTGGCAAGAGAGAAGAAGGCCCCATGGTCAAGCGGTTAAGACATCGCCCTTTCACGGCGGTAACACGAGTTCGAATCTCGTTGGGGTCATTGATTGGACCTTTAGCTCAGTTGGTTAGAGCAACCGGCTCATAACCGGTCGGTCCTGGGTTCGAGTCCCCGAAGGTCCATTAAAATTAAATACCAATGTATGGCCCGGTGGCTCAGCTGGTTAGAGCGCCGCCCTGTCACGGCGGAGGTCGTGGGTTCGAATCCCATCCGGGTCGTTTTAATATGGCAATCAGCCAAGTATGCCGCAGTGGCGGAACTGGCAGACGCACAGGACTTAAAATCCTGCGGGACTAATCTCCCGTGCCGGTTCGATTCCGGCCTGCGGCATTGAAAAGAAAGTCTTGAGGTTTCAAGGCTTTTTTCTTTTGCCCATCTTGCAATCTAAAGTAAGATATGGTAACATATGTTACAAAAAAGAAGGGAAAGATTCTCTTGATTTTGTGAAGTGTGATGGAGGTTACTATGGAGAAGTATGTAATTGCGTTAGATCAGGGAACAACCAGTTCCAGATGTATTTTGTTTGACCAGGAAGGAGACATTCGGAGCGTAGTACAGAGAGAGTTTACGCAGATTTACCCTCAGCCAGGATGGGTGGAGCATGATCCTATGGAGATTTGGTCCAGCCAGTTAGGCGTGTTGATGGAAGCGGTGAGAAGCATTGCTTCCATGGACGATATCGCAGCCATCGGTATCACCAATCAGAGAGAGACAACTATTATCTGGGATAAAAACACCGGAAGGCCTGTCTACAATGCGATTGTATGGCAGTGCAGAAGAACGGCAGACATGATTGAGAAATTGAAGGAAGACGGAATGGAGGAACTGGTGAGAGAGAGGACCGGTCTGATTCCAGATGCTTATTTTTCCGGAAGCAAGATTGCCTGGATTCTGAATCATGTAGAGGGGGCCAGGGAACGGGCTAAGAAGGGGGAACTGCTTTTCGGAACCGTGGATACTTGGCTGATCTGGAATCTGACGAAGGGACAAGTCCATGTGACGGATTATACCAATGCGTCCAGGACAATGTTGTTTGATATCCGAAAGCTATGTTGGGATCAGGAGATCTTAGATTATTTTGATATCCCATCTTGTATGCTGCCGGAGGTGAAGCCATCCAGCTGCATCTATGGGTATACGTCCAAAGAAGTGGTGGGAAGCAGCGTCCCGATTGCAGGGGCGGCAGGAGACCAGCAGGCTGCACTGTTTGGGCAGTGTTGCTTTGACCCTGG
>JAETTS010000755.1 GCA_021769025.1 Enterocloster bolteae | reverse complement strand
TCCTTTACAACGATACAGCCAAACCTGCCCGCCCTCATATCTTCAATCATTCTGCTAAACCCGGGGCGGTCAAACTTCGTTCCGGTCTCTCCCCTGTCCACATAAACTTCTTCCAGTTCCAGGTCTTCCTTTCCCCTGATAAAAGCCTTCAAAAATGCAATCTGGTTTTCCACACTCTCACTGGCAATCTTACGCTCATCCTCGCTGGAAAGGCGAACATAGGCAGCTGTCTTGTATATCCCCGCACCCTCTGCCTCACTCACCATAGCTGTAGTGGTACTGCCTGCACCGTTCTCTCTTCTGCTCTTACGTGCCATTTAAACAGCCTCCTTCCCAGATGCCTGCTCTACAAAGCATCTCATATCACGGATTTCCTTTTCAAACCGGTATTTTACCTGAATGGTATGAGCATCCACAATCTCAATCCGGTCAATCATGAGTACCAGCATACTCCTGTCAAGCCGGTTGATATTCCCATATTTTTTTATGGAAGAGATCCATTCCTGCCGTGCACTCCCGCCGCTGACAAGTTTCTGCCTTTCCTCTTCCACAGTCAGAACTGCAAGCTGGAGTTCCTTTAACTCCCTATCATACTGCTCCTTCATAAGGGAATACTCTTCCTTCGTCAGAATCCCATCCTTAAAATCCTCATAAAGGTTTTTCTTATGGCGGCTGCAGGAATCCATCTGTTCCTTCAGCACCTTGATCCTGTCATCATATTTCACAACATCCGGCTTCATCTCCGATGCCTTATCCAGAATCTCCAACGCATCTGCAAGTGTCAGAACCTGAGACATAAACAGCTGCACCAGCTTCAGAACCTTTTCTTCCAGGTACCCTGCAGAAATCCGGTGCGGCGAACAGACATTTTTATCCCGTTTATGGTCCGCACAGATATAATATACAAACCTCTTCTTTCCGGAAGGGATTGTTTTTCTCACCATGGGACTGCCGCAATCCGCACAGTACAAGAGACCAGCCAAAGGATAAATAGACTCCCTTGCCGGAGCAACCCTCGTATCCCTGCCAAGCAGGAGCTGAACTGTCTCAAACTCACTTCTGCTTATGATGGCTTCGTGAGTATTCTCCACCCTGATCCATTCCTTCTCTTCTTTATGAATCCTTTTCTTGATCTTGTAATTGGGCGTAGTACATTTCCCCTGCACCACCATGCCTGTGTAAACCTCATTTTTCAGGATCCGAAGCACCGCATTGTAACTCCATTTCGGTTTTTCAGATTTCACAAAGCAGCTCTCCAGAGGAATCCCCATACTCCTCTTATACTGTATCGGAGCAAGGATCCCATCC
>JAETTS010000754.1 GCA_021769025.1 Enterocloster bolteae | reverse complement strand
AAACTAAACAATGCGGTCAAACGGAAAGAACGCACAACAACAAAAGCGAGGTATGACATATGGCCATACGGTCAGTCATACCTCGCTTTCATCATTAGGGATAACAGCGGCGATAAAGCTATTGATGATATCTTCCAGATGCCGGTATTGCTCTGGAGAAAGTTGGGATACTTTAGAGAACAGGATGGATTGATCATCGTTGGAAATTGTTCCAAACAGCAGGTAATCCGCGCTGATTTTCAGAGCACCACATAGCTTAATGATGTTCACCGGGCGCAGCGCCTTGATGCCGTTTTCCGCTGTGGATATGGTCTGTGTCGTCATGTCGGCCAGTTCCGCAACTTCCTCCTGCGTCAAGCGGAGCTGTTTTCTACGAGCCGAGAGCCGCCGGCCCATTTCTTTTAATAATTTTTCTTCCATTACACCCCTCCCATGGATAATATTCTACCCGCTCAAGCGTAAAAAATTAACAGGTTATGGATAGAATAAATTATCTAAAGCGTATATAGTAGGACTATGCCATCAAGAAGGAGATATGAAAGGTATGAAAAAATCATGCGCTGTGACAGGGCCAAAACCCACCCGCTTCAAATTTGGCTATAAAGAGGACTATTCCTTGTGTAAGAAGATAAAAAAGGCCATGTTGGAGCAATTCAAACGTCTTTATCATGAAAAGGGCGTCCGCCGGTTTTATATTGGCGGTGCTATGGGGGGGCATATCTGGGCCGGTGAACTAGTCCTGCAGCTGAGGGGCCAGCCAGGCTATGAGGATATAGAGCTAGATGTCGTGCTGCCGGCCCCCGGCCATAGCGCGAGGTGGGACGTGCGCAGCTGGAAGCGGCTGGAGCAGCTGCTGAAAAACTGCACAGAGCAGCTGACGATAGGGAGCCAGCCCAGTCCAGAGAACTATGCCAAGCAAAACCGCTACCTGGTAGACCATGCGGACTTCCTGGTAGCGGTCAGTGATGGCGAAGGGGAGATGGTAGGGTACGCCAGGAAAAAGAAAATGGGGATCCTGCGGATCCATCCGGATACTGCGGCGGTAGATGGTGATGTGTGGGGCGATGGAGTATGAATAAACTGGGCAGTCATCTGTTTTGGATGACCGCCCAGCAATTTATATCAGGTATTTCAGGATTGATTCATACCAACTTCTCAGGTCATGGTAGTGGATCCAATGCCGCTCCAGCCCATGATGTTCTGAACAATCGGCAGGACCTACTTCATACAGCCGATGGAACTCCGCAGTCGGCCCTATGTATACGGGGATGTTGAAGGTTAGAGGGGCTGGATGATGTCTAAACTGATC
>JAETTS010000753.1 GCA_021769025.1 Enterocloster bolteae | reverse complement strand
ACCATTTTCTTCTCTCATTTCATTTACCAATTCAAAAATCATTTCAGATTCAACATTGTCATAATGTCCGATCACCATTTTCTGATTTCCATTCCCTATGTCAACGTAGTAAACGCTGTCTATTCCGTCTGTCAGCAGCATATCGATCTTTTCAGTCTCGACTTCACCGCATCCCTTACAGATCCTGGTCTTTTCTCCATCCATCCCTAGCCTCGCTTCGGTCGTGATCTCCCACTCTCCAAAGTTATGTCCTGTCGCTGTTCCATTCTCCCCGGTTTTTACCTCTCCGCAGATGCTGCAGGTATACTCGATGTATCCGTCAGCGGTGCAGGTTGCTTCAACCCTTTCCGTTTCCACATAATTGTGTTCCAGCTTTTCAATGGTTTCCGTAATCACATCCCCACAATTTGTACAAATTCGTTTTACATATCCAGCTTTCTCACAAGTAGGTTCTACCGTTTCTGCTTCGCCATAACTATGACCTGTCGCATTAATGATTTCCTTGTAAGAGTCCCCGCATTCGCAGGTGTACTCCACATATCCGTCATTCACACAGTCAGATTCTACTCTGTTTACAGAGTAATCATGCAGATGTGGAATTTTCCCAATGATTTCAGATTCTACAACCGTTCCGCAGACTGTACACTTTTTAGTCTTCAGCCCTGTCTCCTGCTCTGTCGCCACCTTTTCTGTCTCCCAGTCGCCAGGTGTGTGTGCTTTCATAGGAATTGACTCACTGTAATTTTCACCGCAGATAGAACAGGTATAGACAACAGAACCAGTCTGTGTGCAAGTACTGTCAATCTTTCCGCTTTCTCCGAAATCATGATCATGTCTTGGTAATGGATCTACGTCCTCAGCAATCCTGTCTCCGCAGTCTTCACACTCTTTATGCCTCTCTCCGCCTGCATCTTCCGTAGGCTCCGTATCCATAATCCAGTCGCCGTAGGAATGTCCCTTGGCATCGATGGATGCCGTTACAGTTTCTCCGCAGATTCCACAGGATTTTGCCTGCTCTCCAGCCTCTGTACAAGTCGGCTCTTTTGTAGTCTCGAATTCGCCAAACTCATGTCCTGTAGCATCGATAACCCCGCCTGCTACTTCTACTCCGCATCTTGTGCAACTCTTATGCCGGCTTCCTGCTGTGGTACAGGTTGCCGCTACATCAACAATCCAGTCTGACTCTGCATGACCTAAAGCGGGAACGCTCTCCATTTCAGAAATATTGCCACATACGGAACACTTAAGGGATTTTACGCCAGCCTCCGTGCAGGTTGCCACTTTCGTGGTTTCCCATGCCTCGTTATGTC
>JAETTS010000752.1 GCA_021769025.1 Enterocloster bolteae | reverse complement strand
TGAAGGTGGATAATGCCTGGGTTCCGGCCAGGATTGAGATGGGGGATGAATGGTATCTGGCAGGACTGCCCCGGATGAGCCTTGACGGACTGATTGTGCGGATGTAAGAGAGCTGGCCAGGTATTTGTGAGATGGAGAGGTCAATGGACCAGGTATTTATGAGGTTTGAGGCAGATTATGATGTTGTGCTGGAGTGTATTCAGGAAGTATATGGTCTGGAAAGCGATAACCTGCGGCTTGGAAAGGATTTCCGCAAGATTATGGTGCTTCCCTTTTTGAAAATGCTGGAGAGACACTGTGGCGGCATCCAGGTGGAGAACTTACATAAGGTATTGTGGGAAGTTTATCAGGAGAGTACGGGCGGAATAGATTTTCTGGAGAAGGCAGACATCATTCTGAAGCCATATTACAGGGAAATACAGTCGTTAGAACAAAATGTATGTATTTGACTGTGCTTCTTTATATGAGCGCAGGCTGCAAAAGAGAATTCCGGCCAGGGCCAATTCTCTGCCGGAATTTTTACTTGCCATAGCATACGGTGGAAACTGCCAGTGGCAGGTTTGGTAGTCGGAATAATCTGTAGTTGATTTTCCCGGTCTGATTACATACAATATGATTATGAAACATGAATGATAAACAGCAATCAAAGAAAAATTACTAAGATTACAGGATAAGCAGGTGAGATAGATTGAGATATTATATTGCAGACCCGCATTTCTTCCACGGGAACCTGAATACAAAGATGGACTGCCGTGGATTTGAGGATGTGAAGGAAATGAATGGATACATGCTGCAGAAATGGAACGCGAAAGTCCGGAAGAATGATGAGGTTGTGATTCTGGGAGACCTGTCATGGGGGAAGGCAGAAGAAACCAATGAACTGCTTGGGAAGCTGAACGGGAGGCTCTATCTGATCCAGGGGAACCATGACCGGTTCCTGAAGAATAAGGACTACAATGCCAGCCGTTTTGTCTGGATCAAGCCTTATGAGGAGCTGCAGGATAATAAGCGGAAGGTTATCCTCTGCCACTACCCTATCATGTGTTATAACGGGCAGTATCGTCTGGACGGAAATGGGAATCCTAAAGTATATATGCTCTATGGCCATGTGCATGATACTTATGACCAGCGGTTGGTCGAACAGTTTCAGGAGATCACAAGGAGCAGTATCCGTGAGAATCCGGATGGGGAGAGACGAGCGATTCCATCGAACATGATTAATTGTTTCTGTATGTATTCCGATTATACCCCATTGACGTTGGATGAATGGATACTCTGTGACAGGAAAAGGAGAGAAACATTATGTGCGGA
>JAETTS010000751.1 GCA_021769025.1 Enterocloster bolteae | reverse complement strand
ATATGGAGAAAAATACGGTTTTCCCTCCATACAGAGCCATACACGTCATCCACAGGCTCAAAGGGGCCTCCACGAGTCTTATAAACAGCCTCCTGGTTCTCCTTCAGCCATCTGCCAATCTCCCGCGCACGTTCTGCCACGTCAGGACGGACATGTCCGTTTTTGTCCGGGCCAATATTCAAAAGAATATTTCCATCTCTGGTAATTACGTTCACGATCATTTGTATCAGCCAGTCAAAATCCGACACAGGATCGTCTTCCATCCAGCCCCAGGAACAACCGCTGCAGAGGCACATATTTTTCTCCCAGGGAACCGGTATGATTTTCCCTTTGATCTCGTGGGAACCTTCATCACAGTAAAAATTCCCTTCCCATCCTGAACGCGGATTCATAAGCATCTTGGAATTATATTTCCTGGCCATCTTATTCAGCTTCACAGGCTCCCAGAACCAGGCACTGGAGGTATCGCTTCCCTTGTGTGCCAGCCATCCTCCATCATACCAGAGAATATCAATCTTTCCATAGCTGCTCACCAGCTCCTCCACCTGTGCATAGCACTGTTTCTTCATCAGCAAAGCATTTTCTCTGTTGGAAGGCTGCTCCTCTCCCTTGGGGTCAAAATATCCCGGAAAGCGCCAATCCATGGGCGAATAATAAAGTCCCACCCGAAGTCCGGCTTCTCTGGCACAATCCGTATACTCTTTTACAAAATCCCTGTGAGATGCTGTATCATAACTGGTAAAATGCTGATAGCTTCCCGGGCTGTTCCAAAGGGCAAAACCATCATGGTGTCTGGTAACCATAACCATATATTTTGCTCCCATATCCTTAGCAAGCCCGGTCCACTCATGCATATCAAAATCCTTTGGATCAAACACATCCGCTAAAGCCTTATATTCCTCCCAGGGAATCTGCTCATTGTGCCGCACCCACTCTCCTCTTCCAAGAATGGAGTACAGCCCCCAGTGTACAAACATCCCTACCTTAGCATCTCTCCACCACTGCATATCCTCCGGGGGAAGGTTCAATTCCTCGCAGCGAAGGCCTCCAAGGCTTTTAAAATTAATAGAGCTTTTCAGCATAGAGTTAAGCTCTGCGCCCGTCATCTCTCTTGGTGCTTTTTTTTCGGCCATTCTGTTCTCCTTATATTCTCTATCCTTCAAAAAGTCTACTCATCCAAATAATCCGAGAATTGTCTGTAAAGTTCTTTTACCACATGATATGCCATCTTCGGGCGGCGGTAATCGTCCACGATTCCCTTGTTGTTGCGGCTCTTTGGACGGCGGATTGCCCACCAGATACGGCTTACCCGC
>JAETTS010000750.1 GCA_021769025.1 Enterocloster bolteae | reverse complement strand
GTGATTGACTACCAGTGCAAGGATTACTCAAGAAATATCCGCAGTGTGGACCAGGAATATCAAATCGGTACATGGGGAAAATACAGGGTTCCCTTCACTTTTGCCACCAATGGCCGACCATACTTGGAGCAGTACGATACAAAAAGCGGCATATGGTTTTTGGATTTGATGCAGCCTGATAACGCTCCCAAGGCTCTGAGAGGATGGATGAGTCCAGAAGGAATCATGGAACTGCTTGACAAAGATATTTCTGCAAGGAATCAGAATTTGCGAGAGATGCCCTATGACCTGTTGCGTGACAAGGACGGTTTGAGTCTCTATGAATATCAGGTCAGGGCGATAAAGGCCGCTGAAGAAGCCATCATCAACGGCCAGCGTAATGTTCTGCTTGCTATGGCAACAGGCACTGGCAAGACCCGCACCATTCTGGGCATGATCTACCGCTTCCTGAAAACTGGACGGTTCCGCAGAATCCTTTTCCTGGTGGACAGAACAGCTTTGGGGGAACAGGCATCTGACGTATTCCAGGAGGTCAAGCTGGAGGACTTGATGACTCTTGACGATATATACAATATCAAGGGTTTAGATGATAAGGAGATAGACCGCGAAACTCGTATCCAAATCGCCACGGTTCAGAGTATGGTCAAGCGAATCCTGTACAATGACGAGGATACCATGCCCGCTGTTTCTGACTACGATTTGGTCATTATTGACGAGGCGCACCGGGGCTATATCCTGGATAAGGAAATGGGTGAGGATGAAAATCTCTATCGTGACCAAATGGATTACCAGAGCAAATACCGCTGCGTTGTGGAATATTTTGACGCTGTAAAAATTGCGCTGACCGCAACACCGGCCTTACAGACAACGGAGATTTTCGGACAACCCGTATTCAAGTATACATACCGCGAGGCAGTGATCGAGGGGTACCTGGTTGACCATGACGCTCCTCACAGGCTGTCTACCAAATTAAGTGCAGAGGGTATTCATTACAAGAAGGGCGATACCGTTGTACGGTATGACCCTGTGACGGGTGAAGTCACCAATTCGGAGTTGCTGGAAGATGAGCTGGACTTTGATGTGGAAGCCTTCAACCGTCAGGTCATAACAGAGCCGTTCAATCGGACGGTTCTGGCCGAAATTGCCCGTGACATTGACCCAGAAAGCCCGGATGTACAGGGAAAAACTTTGATCTTTGCTGTCAATAATGACCATGCCGATCTGATTGTAAAAATCCTGAAGGAGATTTATACAGAAATGGGCATGGACAATGACGCCATTATGAAAATCACCGGCTCTGTAGGCGGCGGCAAC